>SKXG01000406.1 GCA_007128525.1 Pseudomonadales bacterium
TACTGGCGCTGGGCATTGACGGACTAAAGCAGCACATCAGGCACATCGGCCTGTACAACAGCAAGGCCAGGAACATCATACGCACCTGTGAGTTGCTGCTCGAGCACCACGACGGCCAGGTGCCGGCTGACCGCGCCGCACTCGAGGCTCTGCCAGGTGTCGGGCGCAAGACCGCCAACGTGGTACTGAATACGGCCTTCGGCCAGCCAACGATGGCCGTGGACACGCACATTTTCCGCGTCTCCAACCGCACCGGTATCGCACGCGGCAAGACGGTTCGCGAAGTTGAAGACAGACTGACTCGACTGGTGCCCAAGGAATTCCTGCACGATGCCCACCACTGGCTGATCCTGCATGGCCGTTATACTTGCAAGGCCCGCAAGCCGCAGTGTCACGACTGCGTGCTTGTGGACCTGTGCGAGTACAAAGCGAAGGAGCTGGATCAGCGCTGGTAGCGATCGCCGTAGGATTCACTGTCGTCAAACAGCGCCCGCTGCGCACCACGGGCATCGTTGACCACTTCCGGCTCAAGATCAAAGACCATCACCGGTCGATCTTCGAGGTCGTATGCCGGCCACTCCGGGATCAAAGGGTTGTCCGGGCGTCCGGTGCGGGCAAACGCGATCCAGGTATCCGCCATCATGTCGGCGATACGTTGCTGCTCGTCGCCGACCCCGGACATGCTCTCCGAGTTGGCCACATTATCGAACACGAAACCGATTTCGAGCGCATGTGGTGATCGCCACCGGCCACCATCCACGGGCGTGTCCCAGTTGAACAGGTACAGCCAGACCGGTGCGCCGCCCTGCTCGACTTTGCGTTCAGCCTGCGTCACATGGCCGGCCAGCCAGCGTGCATCGGAGGTCGCCTCGAAGAAAATGTCAGCCGGATTCGACTCCGGTTGCAGTTCCCGATAGCCGGCGATGATCGCCTCGACATCATGATCCGGGTACGCCTGCGCCATTGCCGCCGGCAGCGCTTCCCAGGTCAGATCAAAGATGGCGGGATTGGCAGCGCCGGCAAAGAGCGAGTTCTCGGTACGGTTGGTGCCGAGCATCAAGGGCACATCGCGACCGGGCGGTGCCGCATCCGGATCAAACGGATGTCGCGTCAGGGTTCGGCCATCAATGGAGGGCGCCGATGCGGCACCGGTGCCTGACAGTGCCGCGCTGATGTCTTCAGCCGGCAGCGTTTTGATGCGCTCGATGGTCTCCTCGTCCAGACCCAGATTTGCAACCACCTGGTCAGCTGATGCCTGCGCCGCCTCCTGTTCCGGGAAGCGAAGCATGGCACCAGACTGCACCACAGCACGATGAAACAGACCCTGCGCCTGCTCCATCGCCATCAACGTGGAAACCTTGGCGCCGCCGCCCGACTCACCAAAGATCATCACGGTGTCGGGATCGCCACCGAAGTTTTCAATATTGTCCCGCACCCATTCCAGCGCCTGCACCATGTCCAGAGCACCAGCGACAGCGGAGTCCTCGAAGCCTTCGCCATAGTGGCCCAATGCCAGATAGCCGAACACGTTGAGACGATGATTGACGGTGACGACAACGACATCGCCACGGCGTGCGAGCCGCGTACCTTCGTAGGCATTGGAAGAGCCGTCGCCACTTGAGAAGCCGCCGCCATGAAACCAGACCATCACGGGCCGCTGGCCGTCATCGGCGAGCGCCGGTGTCCAGACGTTCAGGAACAGGCAGTCCTCGCTGAGCGGCGGCTGTGGATCCGGTGCCCAGGAGGTGAAGAGTCCACCCGGGTTGCCGGTTCGGGTTTGCGGACAGGATGCCCCATAGGCTGTTGCGTCAGCAGCCTCGTCCCAGGGCTCCGGCGCAGCAGGCGCAGCGAATCGCGTCGTGGCCGTGTCGGCGCCATAGCGAACGCCCTTGAATGCCAGGATGTCGTCGTGTCGCAGCCCCTGAACCTTGCCGAACTGCGTCTCGGCAACGGGCGCGGTCACTGTCGTTTCAGCGGTTTCGGTCGCGGCGGCGCGCTCTGACACCTCTTCAGAGCTGCATCCCACCACACCTATTGTGCCGGCCAGCAGCGCAGCCAAAGTGCGCCAGCTTCCCAGATGTCTCATGTTGATCTCCCCTTAACCTGAATGTGCAGGCGGCGGATGATAACAGCGTCCGCTGCGTTCCGGGACAGATCGCGAACATGGACCGGGCCTAGGCCGTTCTTCAACGACCCGCTAGAGATCGACGATCTCGACACTCTCCGGACTGATGGGCCGGCCCAGAAAGTGTCGCCCGATGCGGGCGAAGCGCACACGATCATCGGTCGCCAGCAATTGAATGTCGCCCTGCCCTGAACCGGACTGCAACACGGCCTTAGACGCCTGCAGCGCTTCACGCAGCGCTGCCGCTGTGGTGTCCGCCGAGTCAACAATCTGAATGCCGGGGCCCGTCACCTGCTCGATCAGGTCGCGCAACAACGGAAAGTGCGTGCAACCCAGCAACAGTGTGTCCAGCGCCCAGGGGGCTGTGGGTGGCCGCAACCAGGGTTGGAGGTAGGAACCCAGAATGGCACTGGGCACAGGACCACTGGACCAGCCTTCTTCGGCCAGTGTCACCAGCAACGGCGCCGAACGGGCCAGCACATGCGCGTCCGGACGACGCTGCAGGATGGCACGTTGATAGGCGCCACCGCGCACGGTGCTTTCCGTCGCCAGTACGCCTATACAACCGCTGCGACTGACCGCGACTGCGGCATCCGCCCCAGGCATCACCACCCCAAATACCGGTACTGGCGCATAGGCTTCGCGCAGCGCGCTCAGCGCTACAGCGGACGCCGTATTACAGGCGACAACCAGCGCCTTGACCCCGCGCTCCACCAGTACGCGTGCCGCCTGCAGGGCATAGCGCTGCACGGTCAAGGGGCTTTTGGTGCCATAGGGCAAGCGGGCGGTATCTCCGAGATACAGGAAATTCTCGTCAGGCAGCGCGCGCTGCAAAGCTTTCAGAACTGTGAGCCCGCCCACACCTGAATCGAAAACGCCTATAGGCGCAGTGTCTGAACCCTTCAGGGAATGCACGGTCCGCTCGAATCACACCAGATTAACCAGGTGCGCCAGTGTACTGGGCGCCCCGAACTTTGACACCCCAACGGCGTGAATCCAATCGCGGTACCAGCGACGTCAGAGGATCAGCGCGTCGTCACCAGGTTGCGTAGCCAGCGTCCGGCCCGCCCCAATGGCGTGGCCTCGGTCTCCGCTGAGCTGTGGGGCTGACGACGTTTGGAGTTCTCTATCTCCCGCGCCCCATTTCCGCTGTCAGCGCGCACACCGCTGCGGGAGCGTGCCGGGTCCACGGTTCCGGGACCGTGCAAGCGGCGGGCATCGGCTGCCAGACCATGTCGTGAGTGCTGCGCTGCGATTCGGACTTGCTTCTCACGCAGCTCGCGAATGCGCTTTTCAATCAGCAGGTCTTCTTTGCGTCGCTCCCGCATTGCCTGCGCGATATTGACGCCACAGCGTGAACAGAACTCAGCCTCAAGCTGAAGAAAGCCACATCGCGGACACTCGAAATGGGCCGCGGTAATGTCCTTCAACGTGGCATCGGTTTGCCGGCCGTCATCTTTGAGCCGATCTGCCAGAGGGTAGCGATCCCGGGCGACCGGCGTACGATCCTTGATCCGGGTAATGGCGCCCAGTCGTTCCAGATCACGCTGAAACTCAAATGCATCCTGCTCATCAAGGCCGCTGCGCAGTACTACAGTACGGCCACTGAACAACTGCTGCACTTTGCGTGCATCCACGTTGAGCCGGCTGGCCAACCGCCTGCGGACCAGGTCCGGATCGGCATCCGCCACCAGCTCACCGCTAAAGAGTACCTGAAAATGCCCCATGACCAGCTTGCTCCTGAGTGCCGGCCGGGGCAGGCGCCTCAGCCGGACAATTTGCGTCCCTTCAAAGCGCCCAGTCGCAGGCGCAACGCATTGAGCCGGATAAAGCCCGCCGCGTCCGCCTGATGATAAGCGCCGCCGTCGTCTTCGAACGTGACTACCTTCGCATCATAGAGACTATCCGCAGATTCTCGTCCGACGACAGACACAGACCCCTTGTACAACTTCAACCGGACGCGACCGTTGACCGGCTCTTGCGATGCATCGATCAGCGCCTGCAGGACCCGGCGCTCCGGTGACCACCAGTAGCCGTTGTAGATCATCTTGGCGTAGCGGGGCATCAGCTCATCCTTGAGGTGCGTGACCTCACGATCGAGCGTGATCGACTCCATGCCGCGGTGCGCTTTCAACAGAATGGTCCCACCCGGGGTTTCATAGCAGCCGCGGGACTTCATGCCGACATAGCGGTTCTCGACGATATCCAGCCGGCCGATGCCGTGCTTGCCGCCGACCTGATTCAGGTAGGTCAGCACCTCGGCCGGTGACATCGGCTTGCCGTCAATGGCGACGATGTCGCCTTTTTCATAGGTCAGTTCAATGTATTCGGGCTCGTCCGGCGCCGCTTCGGGGCTGACCGACCAGCGCCACATGTCTTCTTCGGCTTCGGCCCAGGGGTCTTCCAGAATGCCGCCTTCATAGGAAATGTGCAGCAGGTTGGCATCCATGGAATACGGCGATTTCTTGCCCTGCTTGTTGAAGTCGACCGGAATGTCGTGCTCTTCACAGTA
>SKXG01000183.1 GCA_007128525.1 Pseudomonadales bacterium
CGTGTATCAGCGCGGACAGCCGCGCATCATACTGGTGGACAGGCTCGATCACCTTGATGTCCTCGGCACCCTGCTGATGTTCGAACTGAATGGTCGTGTGGCGGACATCGACGAAGCGCCTGCCATCCAGCCAGTAGGTCCGACCTGCCGCCACCTCAGCACGGGCACGTTTGGCCGCAGCTTCTGCAGCAGCCTGCAGACCGGCCACTTCCGACGCATCGAACTGTGATTCGCGCACGAAGTAGCCGTCCTGCTCATACTGCCGCCGTTCGGCATCAGTGAGTAGCCAGCAAGTACCCATGTCGGCTACTCGATCGATCTGGCCAGCATCGTCCGCCGCGGGCGCCATCTCCGCCATCTGGTATCTCCCGAAGCTTGTATCGTCTGATTTCAGTTGTGCCCAGTATAAGGAGTCACACCATAGCGGCCTACCTATGCGGGCGTTATGATCGCTCCAGCATCCGATGGGAGGGCCAATGCCCAGCACCGACGACCTATCCGAACCAGTGCAGAATCCGGACGTAGTGACCGCCATATTCAGCGGCCTGCGCAACTGGCTGGAGACATCGCTGTTCGAGCCAGGCGCAGCCTGGCAGCTGCTGGCACTCCTGCTGACCGTCTTTGTGACCTGGACCATACGTCGACAGCTTCGGCCGCAGGCCGAACGACTCCAACGCACCCAGTCAGATGCCGGCCAGGCCACAACCATCAGCACTCGAATGCTGGCAGCGCTACCGCGGTTGGTCACGCCGCTGACCGCCGCACTGAGCCTTTGGCTGGCCTATGCGATCTTTCAAGCGCTTGATCGGCCCGCAGAACTGCTGCGCATTCTGGCCAACCTGGTTACAGCCTGGGTGGTCATTCGTCTGGCGAGTGGCCTGGTGCCTCAGCGCGGCTGGTCATCACTGATTGCCATAACGGCCTGGACAGTCGCCGCTCTGGCCATTCTGGGCTGGCTCGGCCCGATTCTGCAGCAGCTTGATGACGCCAGCTTTCGAGCCGGGGAGTTCCGTCTTTCTGCACTGGATGTCATCAGTGCCATCGGCTTGCTGTTCGTCATCATCCTGGTCGCCACCTTGGCCATTCGGTTGGTCGAGACGCGTCTCGCCAAGCTCGAAGGTGTAACGCCGGCAGCTCAGGTACTGATTGGCAAAGTTCTGCGGATACTGCTGTATGTTGCTGCCGTCGTCATCGCGCTGACTTCAATCGGTGTCGACCTCACCGCGATCGCAGTGTTCTCCGGCGCTCTCGGCCTGGGCATCGGCTTCGGCCTGCAGAAGGTTATTTCGAATCTGTTCAGTGGGATCCTGCTATTGCTGGATCGATCCCTGCGTCCTGGAGACGTGATCGAACTGGGCGATGCCTACGGCTGGATCGACAAGATGGGCGCGCGTTACATCACCGTGGCCACGCGGGACGGCAAGGAGTACCTGATTCCGAACGAAGATCTGGTCACGCAGCAGGTGATCAACTGGTCGTTCAGCAACCGGGCCGTCCGCGTGCGCATCAAGGTCGGGATTTCCTATCGCAGCGATGTCCGCAAGGCCATGGCGCTGATGGTGGAGGCCGCCGAAGGTCAGCCGCGCGTTCTCAGCGATGACGAACACAAGCCGCAGGTGCGACTGATCGGTTTTGGTGATTCGTCTGTAGACATGGAACTGCGGATCTGGGTGACGGATCCGGAGCAGGGCCTGCAAAATGTCTGCAGCGAGATCAGGCTGCAGATCTGGGACCTGTTCCACGAACAGGGCGTCGAGTTCCCATTCCCACAGCGCGACCTGCACATTGCATCAGCCCCTGGCCTGCAGGGGCTAATGCGTGACCCGCCGGAACCAGGACGCGGAAACTGACCGACAGCCCGGCGTTTACCTTTGTCGATAGAGCGTTTACATTGGCGCGAACGAGTTAACGCGGCGCGAGCCATGCTAAAGCGGTCCTTGCTGATTCTGCCTGTTGTGCTGCTCATCATGAGCTGCGACTCCGCCCCAACGGATGCGCCGGACGACGTTTCCAAAAATGCCAAAGAGATTGAGCTCCAGCACAGCCTCAACCTCCATGACTTGATGGCCTGGGTGATAGATCCGGCA
This sequence comes from Pseudomonadales bacterium, assembly GCA_007128525.1. GTDB lineage: Bacteria > Pseudomonadota > Gammaproteobacteria > Pseudomonadales > Azotimanducaceae > SKXG01. Next base: position 2,088 of record SKXG01000183.1, read on the forward strand.
GCGGGCGTTGTCTGGAATTCTGCCGGCTGGGTCATTACCGAGGCAGGGACAGAGTCACTGGCGCCGACAACGGATGAAGGCTGGGCCGACGTCCGCAATGCTGCCGCGGTGCTGTCAGAATCCGGAAATCTGTTGTTGCTGCCCGGAAGGCGAATTGAGCAACGAGACTGGATCGAGATATCCCAGGGCATGACCCGGACAGCTGACAGACTGCTGCAGATCGCCGATGATCAGGATGCAGAGGCGCTGTTCGAAGTGGGTGGACACTTGTACAACGTCTGTCTGGCCTGCCATCAGCAGTATCTTAGACCGGGCACAGAAATTAACGCAGAACTGGGCATGCGATAGCGCCAACATCCAGGCTGGCACAAAAAAATACCGAACTGGGGAGGTCGGTCATGTCAAGCAGGGCACTCTTCTTGGCAGCAGCACTGCTGTTCATTCTCGCTGTCGGCATCGTTGTGTTTTCTCCGGATGACACCACAACAGCACCGACGTCACCGTCTGATGGTGAGCCGCTTACCCGGACAGATTCAGGCCCCTACTTCGACCGGCAACACTTCGAGCTTGCACCCTTCGAGTCGCTGGAATACAAGTACCGGCTTGCCGATAACCAGGCCGTTATCTATCGATGGCGTGCCAGCGCCCCGGTGACCTTCGACTTTCATGGTGACCCCGAACCTGAGGGGCAGGACCGCAGTTATGCTGCTGGTGAGGGCGACACAGATGGCGGCCACTTTCATGCGCCCTTTGCCGGCGTACACGGCTGGTTCTGGGAAAACCGCGGCAGCGAGACGCTGAGCATTGAACTGCAGGCGGCGACTGTTGCCGGGGAGTCCGTCCTGTATCGCGATGGCCATGTCACGACGCAACCGCTGTCTTGCGATCAGCAGGCGGACTGAGCCAGATGCTGGCCCTGATAGAGTGGTTGGCCCAGACACCAGGCAGCATAGCGCTGGTTGAGTCGTTGTATGTCTATGGCATCGTTGAGAGTTTTCATGTCGTAGCGCTGGGCCTGTTTCTGGGCACCCTCGCCGTGGTGGATTTCAGATTGTTGGGATGGATGTTCCGGCAAACGCCGGTGTCCGAGATCACCGCACGCTTTCTGCCGTGGACGGCCGCAGGCTTCGTCATCATGGTGGTCACCGGGCTGCTGCTGTTTTATGCCATTCCAATCCGCACCTATCAGAGCATCTGGTTCCGCACCAAAGTTCTCTTGTTGGTCGTTGCCGGCATCAATGCCTGGCTGCTGCACCGGCGTATGGCACGCGACCGGCCCACCTGGGATAAAGACCCTGCACCACCGCTAGGTGTCAAAATTGCTGCAATGCTGTCCATCGGCACCTGGATCGGCGTCATCATCATGGGCCGGATGATTGCGTACAACTGGTTCGACTGCGACCGGCAACCGCAATCCGACTTCATCAACTGGGCAGCGGGCTGTGTGGTGGCACTGTCAGATGCGCCCTGAGTGCTGCCCAATGGGAATGCTATGGACCCGGTAGATCTGTTTATCTGGTTTGAAGACAGCGCGCTGGGCACGCTGATACGCGAGTCGATGTGGCTGTTTCCTGCGATTCAGGCCATCCACCTGGTGGGGATTGCTGCCCTGGGCGGAGCCATCCTTGCCGTCGACCTGCGCCTGTTGAACGCGGTACTGCGTCATTTGCCGCCAGCGGAAGTATTACGGGAGACACGACTTTGGATGGCCGGCAGCATTTTGCTGATGGTCTCGACTGGCATCCCGCTGTTTCTGTCACAGGCGGTACGCTATTACTTCAATACATCGTTCTGGATAAAGATTGGCGGTCTGATCATTGTTGTTCTGTTCACCTACCTGGTGCGCAATCCACGAATTCGCGTGATGGGCAACACGGCAACCACCAGCGCCGGCCTGCGCAGCCTGGCATTGATTTCCATCAGCCTGTGGCTGGTCGTTGCCTTCGCCGGCCGCTGGGTCGGCTTCTCCTGACGACAAGCCGGGGCATCTCGAAAAAAAACGGATTCACTCGTCTTCAGTCCAGGGGCCGCCTTCGTCTGCGCCCCGCCCACGTTCACGCGGGTCCAGCCCATCTCGTGGCGCGCCTGTACCTGACGAACCCATAAAGATCTTTTCGCCATCGGGAAAGGTGATGTCCCGACCATTGGCACGACAGGCCGGCTGACAACTCTTATCTCTGGCTTCGTAGCCTCGCACTACAATCTCGGTACCTGGCTGCAGCGAGTCGCGCGTGATGCCAGCCCGGAACAGCGTATTGGGTGTGCCGCCCTCAACCATCCAGGCTTCCGTGGTGCCATCTTCCTGTTCCACGTCCAGATGTACCCAGGCATGGGGATTGATCCACTCTACGCGCGTCACCTTGCCTCTGAGCAGTACTGGCGCGTTGGCATCAAACTCAGCCGAAAATGCATGATGCGCCCGAGCCGGTGTCATCAAGGCCGCCAGCAGCAACAGGCCCAGCAAAGGCACACCAAGCCACAACATTGCACCTGGCCACATTGCACCTGGCGACAACGACTGCGCGGACACAACCGACTTACTCA
>SKXG01000260.1 GCA_007128525.1 Pseudomonadales bacterium
GCTGGGCGATCGGCGCGTAGAACTCCAGGGTTTCCCGTGCAATCCGGCGCCGCTTTTCCGTTGGCAGCGCACCAATGGTGCGCATGTTGTGCAGCCGGTCGGCCAGCTTCACCAGTATGACGCGCAGATCCTTGGCCATGGCCATGGCCATCTTCTGGAAATTTTCAGCCTGGGCTTCGGCGCGGGACTTAAAGATGGTTGTCAGCTTGCTGACCCCGTCGACAATCTCAGCCACGTCGGGACTGAACAGATCGCCCAGGCCGGACTTGGACGCCTCGGTGTCTTCGATCACGTCATGGAGCAGCGCGGCCATCAAGGTCTCGTGGTCCATGCGCATGCCGCCCAAAATGTTGGCGACGGCCAGGGGATGCGTAATGTAGGGGTGACCGGTGCGGCGGTATTGGCCCTCGTGTGCCTGTTCGGCGTAATCGTAGGCCGAGCGTACCGCCTTCAGCTGTTCGTCGGTGAGATAGCTAGAAAGGTTATCGAGCAGACCATCAATGGTGACGGGAGCAGCGACTGCATCACAACTGGCTTCGGCAGCCAATTGTGACGCAAAATAAGATTCATAGCTCTGCGCTACCGTCATCCGCAAATCCGAAAGGCAACTCCATTCGCTCATCCTCTGCCGCCACTTCCTGGGCGTCAAGGGTTTCTGAGTCGATCAAACCGTCGGCTATTTCTCGCAGCGCGATCACCGTCGGCTTGTCATTTTCCTCTGCTACCAGAGGTTTGACACCGGGCCGGGCCAATTGTCGCGCGCGGCGGCTGGCCAGCATGACCAGATTGAATCGGTTGTCGACGTGATCCAGGCAGTCCTCAACGGTGACGCGTGCCATGTGTCGGCCTCTGTGACGCTAGAAAGGGGGCGGCGAGTTTAAGCGATGCCCGACGCTGCTGGCAAGGGCTGGTGTCAGGCCAGCAGGTCGTTGATCAGACTGCCAAGGCGTACCCGTTGCGGCTCTGTTCGCAGGCGTTCGGCCCGCACCACGGTCTTGATGTCAGACAGTGCCTGTTCAAAGTCGTCGTTAACGATCAGATAGTCGTACTCGCCGTGATGGGACATTTCTTCCACCGCCTTGGCGGTGCGCGCTGCAATGACTTTCTCATCGTCCTGGCCGCGTTTGTGCAGCCGGTCGATCAGCGTCTGTCGTGACGGTGGCAGAATGAACAGGCTGAGCGCCTCTGGAAAGCGCTTGCGAACCTGCTGAGCGCCTTGCCAGTCGATCTCCAGCAGCAGGTCATGGCCGGCGCGAATTTCTGCCGCCAGGACCTTTCTCGATGTGCCGTAAAAGTGGCCAAAGACTTCAGCACTCTCGACGAAATCCTGAGCCGCCTGCATGCGGGCGAACGTCGACCGGCTGACGAAGTGGTAGTGGACACCGTCCTCCTCGCCGGGCCGTTTCGGGCGGGTGGTGTGCGAGACCGACACCCGAATGTTCGGGTCATCCCGCACCAGTGCGTTGACCAGGCTGGTTTTACCCGCGCCCGACGGTGCCGAAATCACGATCAGCAGTCCATTCGGGATGGATGCGGCAGGGCCTGCCGGGTGGTCGGGGGCGGAAAGCTCCGTGCTCATTCGATGTTCTGTACCTGTTCGCGGATCTGTTCAATGGTGACTTTCAGGTCGATGGCGCGTTGGGCGGTCTGCGCCAGTACCGATTTGCTGCCCAGCGTATTGGCCTCGCGGTTGAGCTCCTGCATCAGGAAGTCCAGTTGCCGGCCATGCGGGCCAGGCTTGCTGAGCAGGTGCCGCCCTTCCTGCACATGCACCAGCAGTCGGTCGAGTTCCTCGGCCACGTCGGCGCGTTGCGCCAGCAAAGCCACCTCCTGTTCCAGACGACCCGGATCCACATTGACCTGCAGCTCCCCAATCCTGGCCTGCATTTTTGCCTGCTGCTCGGCGGCCAGTCCCTGAGTCAGCTGCCGGACCTCCTCGACAATGTCGAGCAGCGCCGCGAACTTGCCGTCGATCAGCTCGGCCAGCTCCGCGCCTTCCCGGGCACGGTGCGCCAGCAGCGCGTCCAGCGCATCGTCAAAGGTGCTGAGCACAATGGCTCGGGCAGTCTCCAGGTCGTCGCGCTCTTCGCTGAGCATGCCGGGCCAGCGCAACAGGTCAAGTGGGCTCATGTGGCTGGCTTCCGGCGCGTCGCGCTTGATCTGCTCAATGGCCGCCAGGAGCTGCAACAGCAAGGGCCGGTTCAGGGCCAGCTGTCCGGTGCTTTGCGGAAGCTCGTACTTCAGCGTTGCGTCGACCTTGCCCCGCTTGAGCCGGTTGCGCAGGCGTTCGCGCAGCTGTGGCTCAAGGTCGCGGAGGCTTTCGGGCACACGGAATTGGGCTTCAAGATAGCGCTGATTGACGGATCGCAGCTCCCACTGCACGCTGCCGCGGTCGAACGACTGCTCCGCACGGGCGAAGGCTGTCATACTGTATATCATGCACGGGTCTCCGGGGGCGGCCGTCATCGGGTCACGGGTCCGGCATTCTAGCAACTCCTGAGCCCTGGCAGCGCAACCCGGCCACAATCGTGATCACATCCGTGATCGCAACCAAGACCACAACCAAGACCACAACAACCAGGGAGCATTCATGACCGTAACCAGGCCCAGTGGCCGCCAGCCTGCAGACCTCAGAGACATTCGTTTGGAGCGGGGCTTTACCCGGCACGCTGCTGGCTCGGTACTGGTCAGCTTTGGCGATACCCGGGTGATCTGTACCGCCAGCGTCGAGTCCGGCGTGCCAGGCTTTCTGCGCGGCAGTGGGCGTGGCTGGATCACAGCCGAGTATGGCATGTTGCCAGGCGCCACCCACAGCCGGGTCGACCGCGAAGCGGTGCGCGGCAAACAGTCCGGCCGTACTGTGGAGATTCAGCGCCTGATCGGACGTTCGTTGCGGGCCTGTATAGACCTGGACCAACTCGGCGAGCGGACCATCAAGATCGACTGCGATGTCATCCAGGCTGATGGCGGCACCCGCACCGCTTCCATCACCGGTGGCTGTGTGGCGCTGGCCGACGCTGTTTTGTCACTGCGCCAGCAACTGCGGCCGGAGCGCGTCTTCCGACAGCTGGTTGCTTCGGTTTCAGTGGGAATCTGGTCCGGTGAACCTGTACTCGATCTGGACTATGCCGAAGACGCCAATGCCGGGACGGATATGAATGTTGTGATGGTCGAGCCGGATGGCTTTATCGAGGTGCAGGGAACCGCAGAGCAGGCGCCCTTTGCTGGTGCAGAGCTGGATCGTATGCTGGCACTGGCGCGTCATGGTGCTGGTGAGCTGTTCGCGCTGCAGCGCGAGGTGCTGTCTGACTTTCCGTGGGAACCTATGAGCTGAGGCAGGGACATGAGCCGATCAGAGGACGACGCCGGGCCGGCACCGGTACTGGATGAGGCGACGCGGGCCGCGGCGCGTGACCGGCTCATTGAGCTGCTTCTGGACTATGAAGTGTTGCGCTTTGGCGATTTCGAGCTGAAATCTGGACGTCGCAGCCCCTATTTTTTCAATCTGGGCCAAATCGCCGATGGTGAGGGTCTGGCAGCGCTCGGCGCCGCCTATGCCGACGCCATCGTCGCTGCGGATCTGCTTCCGGATGTGCTGTTCGGCCCAGCCTACAAGGGCATTCCGCTGGCTACGGCGGCGGCCGTGGCCCTGGCGCAGAAGTATCGCTTCAATGTGGGTGTGGCATTCAACCGCAAGGAAGCCAAGACGCATGGTGAAGGCGGCCAGTTGGTTGGCCACCCGCTTACGGGCCGTGTTCTGATCGTGGATGACGTCATGACGGCTGGAACAGCCGTCACTGAGGCGGTCGAGATCATCAACGCGGCAGCCAGCGGTTCGGCGCAGCTGGTCGGAGTGATGGTGGCCATGGACCGTCAGGAGCTGCTCGACAATGGACAGACTGCCCTGCAACAGGTTGCGGCAGCACGCAGGATTCCTGTGCGCAGCATCCTATCTTTGCAGGATCTGATTGATTACCTTGAACATCAACCGGCGCATCGGGAACCCTTGCGCCAGATTCGTGCCTATCAACAAGCGCACTGCCAGATCTGAGTGGCAGGCTTGCGGAGCAGGTAGCACCTGGACAGTCGGGATCAGTTGGACAGACGGGGAAAAGAACCGTGAAGGGACACAGTTGGCAGATGCTGGTCATTGTGGCAGTGGGTTTGAGCCTGCTGGCAATCAATGCCTGGGCCAGCACCTGGTATCGCTACATTGATGACGAAGGGGTGCCGCACATATCACACCATGTGCCGCCGAAGCATGTTCATCGCGGCTATGATGTTCTGGACAGCAATGGTCGGGTGATACGGACAGTCGAGCGTCAGCTGACGGAAGAAGAGATTGCCCAGCGGGATGCCGAGCGGGCCCAGGCAGAAGAAGCGGAAGCTGCACGTCAAGCCAGGATGCGGCGTGACCGCGAGCTGATGACCCTGTACAGCTCGCCGGAAGATGTCGAGCTGGCCCGAGATCGTAAGCTGGCCGGACTGCAAAGCGTGATCGACACCGGGAAGGCGAATGTTGAGCGCCTGCAGGCCCACAAACGGCAGCTTGAGCAGCGGGCTGCAGAGCGCGAGCGTGCCGGCAATCGGGTGTCCCGAGAGCTGATTGAGAACATTCGTATTGTCGAGA
>SKXG01000031.1 GCA_007128525.1 Pseudomonadales bacterium
ATGGCTTTTTTGTTGCCTGATTTTTGGCCCAGGCGGGCGAACCTGAGCCGGCAGCCCTTGGGCCGGAGCGGCCTTTGGTGCAAAATACGCGCCCTGCAATCCTGAATCCCGGTATCGCGCTGATGCCGCAGGACCCCGGTCTTTGCCATTGTCCAGTCTTGCGGCTGCCTGCGCAGCCGCCTGGATCCACGCCCCACGAGGGATAACGGAGATCTGTTGTTATGAGCCACGATAGTTTCAAGACCCGCAAGACGCTTGAGGTCGGCGGCAAGTCCTACGATTACTTCAGCCTGCCTGATGCCGAGGCCGCTGGCATTGGTCCGGTCAGCCGGATGCCGATGTCTCTTAAGATTCTGCTCGAGAACCTGTTGCGTTTTGAAGATGACAAGACGGTCAAGGCCAATGATATCCGTGTCCTGGGCAAGTGGGCCGATGAGGCGCCGGCTGCTGAAGAGATCGCCTATCGTCCGGCACGGGTCCTGATGCAGGACTTCACCGGGGTACCGGCCGTGGCAGACCTGGCCGCGATGCGCAGCGCCGTGGTTGATGCCGGCAAGGACCCGAGCGTGATCAACCCGCTGTCTCCGGTGGATCTGGTCATTGACCACTCAGTGATGGTCGACAAATTCGGCTCGGCGCAGTCGTTTGAACAGAACGTCGAGCTGGAGATGTCGCGCAATGCCGAGCGTTATCGCTTCCTGCGCTGGGGTCAGACCGCATTCGACAACTTTCGCGTGGTTCCGCCCGGCACCGGCATCTGTCACCAGGTCAACCTTGAGTATCTGGCCAAGACGGTCTGGACCAAGGAAGAAGATGGCCGGACCATTGCCTATCCAGATACCCTTGTCGGCACCGACAGTCACACCACCATGATCAACGGCCTGGGCGTACTGGGCTGGGGCGTCGGCGGTATTGAAGCCGAAGCGGCCATGCTGGGCCAGCCGATTTCGATGCTGATTCCGGACGTGATCGGCTTTCGTCTGACTGGCAGGCTCAAGGAAGGCATCACGGCCACGGACCTGGTGCTGCGCGTGGTCGAAATGCTGCGCAAGAAAGGCGTGGTCGATAAGTTCGTCGAGTTCTATGGCGAAGGCCTGGACCACCTGCCGCTGGCCGATCGCGCCACCATCGCCAACATGGCACCCGAGTACGGCGCAACCTGCGGCTTCTTCCCGATCGACCAGGAAACCGTCACCTATCTGCGCCTGACCGGCCGCGAGCAGGACACCATCGAACTGGTCGAGGCTTATGCCAAAGCCCAGGGTATGTGGCGTGACGCCTCATCACCGGACCCAGTGTTCACCGATTCGCTGGAACTGGATCTGAGCACGGTCGAGCCGAGTCTGGCGGGTCCCAAGCGGCCGCAGGACCGCGTCAACATGACGGATCTGCACAAAGTCTTTGACGAAACGCTGGACCTTGCTGGACAGGCCAAGACCAAGGATCAGCGTGTGGCGGTACCAGGTACCGATTATGATCTGGGACATGGCGATGTGGTCATCGCCGCGATCACCTCCTGTACCAACACCTCGAACCCGGCGGTGATGCTGGGCGCCGGGCTGGTCGCGCAGAAGGCGTTGAAACTGGGTTTGAAGGTTAAGCCCTGGGTCAAAACCTCACTGGCACCTGGCTCGAAAGTGGTGACCGAATATCTGGAGAAAGCCAAGCTGCAGGACGAACTGGATCAACTCGGTTTCAACCTGGTTGGTTATGGCTGCACCACCTGTATCGGCAACTCCGGGCCGCTGCCGCCGGCCATAGCGCAGGCCGTCGACGATGGCAACCTGATGGTGTCCTCCGTGCTGTCCGGTAACCGCAACTTTGAAGGCCGGGTGCACCAGAAAGTGCGCGCCAACTGGCTGGCTTCACCGCCACTGGTCGTTGCCTACGCCATTGCCGGTACCACCCGCATCGACCTGAGCAAGGATCCGATCGGTCAGGGCAAAGACGGCAAGGACGTGTTCCTGAAGGACATCTGGCCGAGCAACAAGGAAATCGCGGATGCGGTTGGTCAGGTGTCGGCTGACATGTTCTCGTCGCAGTACGCGGATGTCTTTACCGGTCCGGAAGCCTGGCAGAAGATCAAGATCGACGAGGGCAGCACCTACGCCTGGGATGACTCCACCTACATCAAGCAGCCGCCGTTCTTCAGCGTGGGCCGCGAGGTGGCGCAGACTGCAGAAGTCAGTGGCGCACGCGTGCTGGCACTGCTCGGCGATTCGGTGACGACGGACCACATCTCACCGGCTGGTGAGATTCAGGCCGACAGCCCGGCCGGTCATTACCTGCAGCAGCAGGGCGTGGATGTGTCGGACTTCAATTCCTACGGCTCGCGCCGCGGTAACCATGAAGTCATGATGCGTGGCACCTTCGCCAACATCCGCATCCGAAATGAGATGGTGGAAGGGGTCGAAGGCGGCTACACCAAGCACATTCCCAGTGGTGAGCAGCTCAGCATTTACGATGCTTCCATGCGTTACCAGGGCGAGGGTACGCCGCTGGTCGTGATTGCCGGCAAGGAGTACGGCACTGGCTCCAGCCGTGACTGGGCGGCCAAGGGCACCCGTCTGCTGGGCGTCAAGGCTGTGGTCACTGAGAGCTTCGAGCGCATTCACCGTTCCAACCTGATCGGCATGGGCGTATTGCCTGTGGTGTTCAAGGACGGTGTTACCCGCCAGTCGCTCAAGCTGACCGGCGAAGAGATCATCGACATCAAGCTGCCCAAGGGTGTGACTGAACTCAAGCCCTCGCAGGATCTGGTGATGATTATTCAGCGTCCGGGTGGGGACAAGGAGGAAATCACGGTACAAAGCCGCCTGAATACCGACAACGAAATCGAGTACTTCAAGAGCGGTGGCATTCTGCAGTACGTACTGAACAACCTGGTCGAAGCGGCCTGAACCGCCCGGTCAGGCGTGGGCCTTGCGGCCCACGGCACTTCAAAAGGAAAGGCCCGGTTGATACCGGGCCTTTTTTTTAGTGAAAGATTAAGCACTTTGTGACTTTTCGGGGTCTGATCGCATCTTAGTGACCAAATGCTCACAAGGTTTTTGGCCTGAGCTGCTAGTTTTAATGGAAGGCATGGCTTGCGTGGCAAGTGATGCGAACTGCCGAGGAGAAACAAGGATGATTGATCGGAGCGAATCTCGCCTGATCGCACAGGAACGGCGCAACCGGAGTGGTCACCCGCCGCAGGATGGGCGCCGTTACCCCGAGGGCAAAAAGCCTGCTGCGAGTATGAAAGCCCCCAAGCTGACGGCCACCCTGACGCCGGCTGACCTGACCGTCACACCAGAGTCCGGTACGCGTCACTAAGCAGGGCTGGCATGGCCCGGCCGCCCCTGCCTGCGGCAACGGTTTCCCTGCGCCTGCCTTTCCTCTGCCCGTATTAGAAGAGCTGCTTTAGCACATCGTCGAAGTGCTCGGCGAAGTGCACGGTCAAGCCTTTCCGAATGTGATCCGGCACCTCCTTGAAGTCCGCCTCATTGGCGGCCGGCAAAATCAGCGTCTTCAGATTCTGGCGCCGGGCAGCAACCAGCTTCTCCCGAATGCCTCCGACTGGATACACCTGGCCGGTCAGGGTCAGTTCGCCGGTCATGGCAACTTTCCGTACGGCTTTACCGGTAGCCAGTGACACCAGTGCGCTGGCCATGGTGATGCCGGCGCTCGGACCATCCTTGGGCGTTGCGCCGGCCGGTACATGCAGGTGTATGGCGGCGTTATCGAACCACTCTGCATCAATGCCGAGATCGGCAGCCCGACTGCGGACCACGCTGTAGGCGATGTTGGCGGACTCTTTCATGACGTCGCCCAGCTGACCGGTAATCTGCAGGCCGGCGCGCTGGCGATGGATCAGACTGGCTTCGACCGGCAGCGTGGCACCGCCAAAGGCCGTCCAGGCCAGTCCGGTGACCACGCCAACACCGGACTGACGACGCTCCTTGCGAAACGGCGCCGGTCCGAGCCAATCTTCGATGTCTTCATTACGAATGCGCAGCGGCCTTGCTTCGCCGTCCAGCAGCTTTACCACGGCTTTGCGCACCAGGCTGCCCAGCGCCTTGTCCAGGCCGCGCACACCCGCTTCGCGTGAATAGCTTTCAATGACCTTGCGCAGGGCCGGCGTGTCGATGCGCAGATCACCGCGTTGCCGCAAGCCGGCGCGACGCAGTTGCCGTGGCCACAAGTGGCGGCGGGCTATGGACTGTTTCTCGCTGTCGAGATAGCCGGACAGTTGTATGACCTCCATGCGGTCGAGCAAGGGTCCGGGAATGCTGTCGAGGGTATTGGCCGTACAGATGAACAGGCACTTGGACAAATCGATGTCCAGATCCAGGTAGTGATCGCGGAAGTTGCTGTTCTGCTCGGGGTCCAGCACCTCCAGCAGGGCCGCAGCCGGATTGCCCTGATAGGAGCTGCCTATCTTGTCGACTTCATCAAGCATCAATACCGGGTTGGATGTGCCGGCATCCTTCAGTGCCTGGACCAGCTTGCCGGGCAGGGCGCCGATGTAAGTGCGTCGGTGGCCTTTGATTTCCGCCTCATCGCGCATGCCGCCGACCGAAAAGCGATAGAACTGCCGGTTCAGGGCATCTGCAATCGCCTTGCCCAGTGAGGTCTTGCCGACGCC
>SKXG01000380.1 GCA_007128525.1 Pseudomonadales bacterium
TCCTGACCCTGCGTGAGGAAGAGCAGCCGCTGTGAATCCCGGACTGCCCGCCAGCGCACAGACGGCCCGGCAGGTCCTGGCCGACACCGATCAGACACTGGCGACTCAGTTCTGGGCAGGCGCGGACATCGATGAGCTGATTGCCCGCCGGACCAAGGCCGTGGATCAGCTGATCCAGTCGCTGTGGCACAGCATCGACTGGCCGGCAGGTGCCAGCGACGCGATCGCCCTATTTGCCGTTGGCGGCTATGGCCGGGGTGAGCTGCATCCCTACTCCGACGTCGACCTGCTGATCCTGTGCGCCGACGACCCGGAACGTTGGCAGTCACCGATCGAGACCTTTATTCAGCAGTTGTGGGACCTGAATCTGGACATCGGCCACAGCGTGCGCACGCTGGATCAGTGTCAGGAACAGGCCGGCACCGACATCACCATTGCCACAGCGCTCATCGAACGCCGCCCCCTCGCCGGCCCGCACCGGCTGGACCGCAAGCTCGGCGAGTTGTTTGCAGCTGACGAAATCTGGCCCAGCGCCAAGTTCTTTCGCGCCAAGCTGGCGGAGCAGGAACAGCGCCACAAGCGCTTTGCCGACACTGAATACAACCTCGAACCGAACATCAAGAGTTCTCCGGGCGGCCTGCGCGACATCCAGACCGTCGGCTGGATCATCAAACGTCACTTCGGCAGCATGGGCCTGACAGAGTTATCCGGGCGCGGTTTTCTGACTGCGGAAGAAGCGGCGCTGCTCACCGAAGGCCGTCGTTTTCTGTGGCGCATACGCTATGGTCTGCATCTGATTGCCGGGCGCAAGGAAGACCGCCTGCTGTTCGATTATCAGCGTGAACTGGCAGAACGCTTTGGCTACACCGATGACCCAGGCCAGCTCGCCGTTGAACAGTTCATGCATGACTATTACCGATTCGTGCTCGGCCTGCGGGAAGTCAACGATGTCCTGCTGCAACACTTTGACGAAGCCATTCTGCGCGCCCACTACACACCACTGATCGAGCCGGTCAACGAACGCTTTCAGCTGCGCGACAGCTACATCGAGGCCCGCCACCCGCAGATCTTCGCGCAATACCCGCCGGCGCTGATGGAAATCTTTGTCGTAATGGCCAACCGGCGTGATATTGCCGGCGTCCGCTCCGACACTATCCGGCTGATTCGCAACCACCTGTCCCTGATCGACGACAGCTTCCGCAACGACCCCGAAGTGACAGCGCTGTTCATGGCGTTATTGCGCGCGCCCTACACACTGGTTCCCCAACTGATGCGCATGCGCCGCTATGGCGTTCTCGGACGCTATATACCCGAATTCGGCCGCATCACGGGGCAGATGCAGCACGACCTGTTCCATATCTACACCGTCGACGCCCACACCATGATGGTGATCCGGAACATGCGGCGTTTTCTGTACCGGTCTGCCGAGGAAACCTTTCCGGTGGCCTATCACACCATCCGCCAGTTGCCGAAAGTCGAGCTGCTGTATCTGGCCGGGCTGTTTCATGACATCGCCAAAGGGCGCGGCGGCGATCACTCCGAGCTTGGCGCAGACGATGTCCAGTTCTTCTGTCGACGCCACGGCCTCGATCAGGCCGATACTGACCTGGTGCGCTGGCTGGTACAGGATCACCTGCTGATGTCTTCAACGGCCCAGCGCAAAGACATCCATGACCCGGACGTCATCCACGAGTTCGCGCAACGGGTCCAGACACAGACCCGACTCGACTACCTGTATACGCTGACCGTTGCCGACATCAATGCAACCAACCCCGAGCTGTGGAATGGCTGGCGTGCAACCCTGCTCAGGCAGCTCTATGTAGAAACCAAGAAAGCACTGCGGCGGGGACTGCAGGCGCCGGTCGACCGCGATCAATACATCCAGGATGCCATGCAGGTCACGCTGGAAAAGCTTGAGTCCCGCGGCATACCCCGTGAACGGGCTCTGGCCATCTGGAGCGACCCGGATCCGGAGTTCTTCCTCAGCCACGGCCCCAGCCAGATCGCCAGCATTACTGAGGCCATCGATGGCCATGATGCCGCCGCACGGCCTCTGGTCATGCTGCGGGAAGTGACCGGCCAGGTAGGCAACGAAGGCGCCACCGAGATCTTTGTTTACACCAAGGATCAGCCCAACCTCTTCGCTGCCACCACCATGGCGCTGGACGAGCTGGGGCTGTCAATTCACGACGCCCGCATTTTCACCTCGGACAGCAGTTACTGCTTCAACAGCTACATCGTGCTTGATGAGTCCGGCCAGGCTCTCGGTAACGACCCTGATCGCTGCGAGCACATCCGGCGAACACTGGAGCAGCAGCTGCAATCTCCGGAGCTGACCACAGACCGTCTGGGCCGGCGTATTCCGCGGCGGCTTAAACAGTTTCAACGGCCAACTGAAGCGCATATCGGGAATGAGCAGGACTCCCCCTATACACTGCTGCAGATCGTTGCTTCCGACCGGCCCGGTCTGTTGGCTCGGCTGGGTCGGATTTTCGTTGAACTGGGCATCAGCGTGCACAATGCGAAGATCTCAACATTGGGTGACCGGGTGGAAGACATGTTCTATATTCTCGGCCCCGACCAGCAGCGTATCAGTGACCCGGCGCAGATCACGCGCCTGTCAAAGACCATCTGCGAGCAGCTGGACAAAGACATCAGCGCCGAAACGGCCTGACACACCTGCCATTTCGGCGCCCGGTAACAGGAAGCAGCAGGTCATGAACCCCAGACTATCCGCCTTGCAGGCTTATCCCTTCGAGCGTCTCAATGCCTTGAAGGCAAACCTGAAGCCGGCGACGGAAGCCGCCCACATCGCCCTGTCGATCGGCGAACCCAAACATGCGCCTCCCGACTTCATCGTTGAAGCACTGCAGGATAACGGGCTGCTGCGCCAGGGCCTCGGCGGCTATCCTGCCACACGCGGCTCCGATGAACTGCGCAGCGCAATCGCCGACTGGGCAACACAACGCTTTGATCTGAAGCCAGATACCTTGACCGCAGAACAGCATGTGCTGCCGGTCAATGGCACCCGTGAAGCACTGTTTTCTTTTGCCCAGGCGGTGTTATCAGGCAGTGCCGACAGCGTTGTGGTGATGCCCAACCCCTTCTACCAGATTTACGAAGGCGCAGCGCTGTTGGGCGGTGCCCAACCCTGGTACGTACCCTGCCCGGCAGAGAATGGCCTGCTGCCGGATTTCGACAGCGTGCCGGAAGCCGTCTGGCGCCGGACGGAGCTGCTGTACCTGTGTTCACCGGGCAACCCTACAGGCGCTGTCGTTGACCTCAGCGGACTCAAGCGACTGATCGAGCTGGCTGACCGTTTCGATTTCATCATTGCCGCGGATGAGTGCTATTCGGAAATCTACTTCGATGAATCCCAGCCGCCGGCCGGCCTGCTGGAGGCCTGTGCGAAACTGGGGCGTGACGACTACCGTCGCTGCGTGGTTTTCCACAGCCTGTCCAAGCGCTCCAACCTGCCGGGCCTGCGCTCGGGATTCGTCGCCGGTGACGCCCGGATTCTGGCGCAGTATTACCAGTACCGCACCTATCACGGCTGCGCCATGGCCGGGCACGTGCAGGCAGTCAGCGCCATGGCCTGGCGTGATGAAGCCCATGTGACGGCCAACCGGGCGCTGTATCGGGAGAAGTTCACGCAGGTGACGCCGGTGCTGCAGCAGGTACTCGACGTTCAGATACCGCAGGCGGGATTCTATTACTGGCCAGCCACACCAACCGACGATGAGACCTTTGCCCAGCGCCTGTTCGAGCAGTGTCACATCACGGTATTGCCCGGTACATATCTGGGCCGTCAACCAACGGCCGAAACTGGCGGCGCCGGCCCCAATCCGGGCTCGGGCCGAATCCGGATGGCGCTGGTCGCCAGTCTCGACGAGTGCCTGCAAGCAGCGGAACGCATCAGACAGCTGAGTCTTTGAACCTGACCATTCAACGTTTACTGGAGCAAGCATGAGCGAACTCTTTGCCTTCGGACTCGGGCTGCCGACCCGAAACCAGCAACAGACCATTCTGGACACCTATTTCCCCCGACCGGCGATTCATCTGTCGACGCAGGCAGGCACAGCGATCCGCAGCCAGGTCAAGTCCGAGGAGCAGGTCCTGGAACCAGCGCAGCTGACGGCGCTGGCCGATGCGTTGGCCAATGCTGGCGAGTCCTACCTGGCGGAAGGCGCCAGACAACTGGCCGCGACTGACCGGCCGGCGCTGGCCGTGGTCCTGGAACGCGATGAAGCGCTTTCGTCCACCGCCGCTGCCTACCTGAAGCTGCATCTGTTGTCGCACCGGCTGGCGATTCCAAACAGCCTCAATCTCGACAATATTTTTCCGCAGCTTCCGAACCTGGTCTGGACCAATCGTGGCCCCATAGACCCGCGTGAGATTGAAGCTGCGTTGATCGATGCGCGACTTAAGGACCGGCCGCTGACCATCAACGGCGTCGACAAATTTCCACGCATGACCGACTACGTAATTCCAAGCGGTGTCCGCATTGCCGATGCATCGCGCATTCGGCTTGGCGCCTACCTCGGGGAAGGCACCACGGTCATGCACGAAGGCTTTGTGAATTTCAACGCCGGCGCCATGGGGCCGAACATGATCGAGGGCCGCA
>SKXG01000026.1 GCA_007128525.1 Pseudomonadales bacterium
ATCGGCAGCATCCAGGTATGGATAGAACACCTGATCGAAACCCAGCTCTTCGAGATTCCGACCTTCCCGCTCTGTGTGCGCGACTGCCGCCACCTTGCCTTGGTAGCCATGCTCACGCAGCGCATGCATCAGCACCAGGTTGACTTCCACGTCGGGGAGCGTACTGACAACCCAATGAACGTGATGCAAGGGCAGCGACTCGAAAAAGTCACTGTTGGCCGCATCTCCGTAGCACACCCGGTACGGCAAGTCGCGCGCGTTTTCGATGATTTCCGGATCAAAGTCCACGCCCAGAACTTGCACGCCTTCTGCATGCAGGCCGTGGGCAAGCCGGCTACCGAAGCGACCCACGCCGAAAACCAACACATCGGAATCCTGCATCCCCGGACCATCGCGCTCGAAAGCCTGCTCGCGAAACGGTGAACGACGCTCGAAGTGCTTTAGCAATGGCTCCAGCCATTCATAGAGCGACTGAGAATAAAGAATCATGTAGGTGGACATGGCGATGGTCACCAACCCAACCAGAGTGACCAGACCCAACGTTTCCTGCCCAAGATGTCCCAGCGAAACACCCATCGCAATAAAAATGATCGAGAACTCACTGATCTGAGCAACAGTCAGGCCAGCCTTGAAGCTCGTACGTGCCCGATAACCCATATAAGCCATGATGCACAGGACCACCAGCGGGTTACCGATCAGCACGAAGATGGCCAGGACCAATGCCGGGAGCAACTCTTCGCCCAACATCGAGAAATCGAGTTTGGACCCCAGATCGACGAAGAAAAACAACAGCAGGAAGTCACGCAGGCTCGCCAGGCGTGCACTCATCGCCTCTCGAAATGCGGTGGATGCCAACGAGAATCCCGCAAGAAACCCGCCCACTTCCTTGGTGAATCCCACCATGTCACCAAGCGCGGCCAGCGCAACGCCCCAGGCGATGGCAAAGATGAGAAGCAACTCCTGCGACTCGGCCAGATAGGCCACCAGGCGTGGCAATACCCAGCGCATCAGAACAACGGTTAGCGCCAGTGCTGCGAACACTCGCAACAGTACCGAGCCTGTCACCAGGCTCCAGTGCGCATCAACGGCGTCACCGCCCATTGCTCCCATGACCATCATCGCAACCACCACAGCGATGTCCTGAACGATCAGAAAGCCCATGGCGATTCGGCCATGCAGGGAGTCAATTTCCCGTTTGTCCGAGAGTAGCTTGACGATGATGATGGTGCTCGAGAAGGTCAGGGCCACGGCCACATACAAGGCCTTGACGTGATCAAGTCCCAACGTCAGCGCCAGCAGATAACCGAATATAATGGTGAAACCGAGCTGACCCAGACCCGTGGCAAGTGCAACCGGCCCCAGATTGCGCACCAGACGCATATCCAGTTTCAGCCCGACCAGGAACAGCAGCATGGTGACGCCGATTTCAGCCAGCAAGGAGATCTGCTCACTGGCTGTTACCCAGCCAAAGGCAGCCGGCCCCAACAGTACGCCAACCAGAATGTAGGCCAGCAGCAGCGGCTGGCGCAGGCGGAGGAATATGAGCCCGGCGACAGCGGACACTGCGAACAGGATGGCAAATTCGTTGAAGATGGCGTCCATGGCCCTCTCTTAGAGTCTGGCGTGTTGGTGTATCCTGCGGCGCTGGCTGCCGGCAGAAACGACTGCTGCTGGCTGTGATATGCCGGAGTATAACGAATTGACTGAGCCCGCCCATGAATCAAGCACCGCTGCTGGACGTCGCTGGCGCCTGCCTGATGGCTGGGTGCTGATCAGCGGTCTGATTTCGTTACTGATCGCGCTGCCGATACTCGCCGTACTGCTGCACGTCTTTATTCCGGCTGGCGAGATCTGGCGGCATCTGGGCACTACAGTTCTGCCCCGTTATCTGCTGAACACCTTCTGGCTGGTGATCGGCGTCGGCATCGGCGTACTGGTGATCGGCGTCGGCACCGCCTGGCTGGTCGCCATGTGCCGCTTCCCTGGCCGCAACCTGATGCAGTGGGCGTTGCTGCTGCCGCTGGCTGTGCCCACCTATGTGATTGCCTACGCCTATACCGACTTTCTGCAGTTCACCGGCCCGGTGCAGTCCGGGTTGCGTGACTGGTTTGACTGGGGCCGTGCCGATTACTGGTTTCCCAATATTCGGTCGCTGGGTGGCGCCATCACCTTGATGGCGCTGGTGCTGTATCCGTATGTCTACCTGCTGGCCAGAGCCGCCTTCCTGGAGCAGTCGGTCAGTGCCCTGGAGGTCGGTCGCACACTGGGCCGGGGCCCGTGGCGCCTGTTTGGCACCATTGCACTACCGTTGGCACGGCCGGCCATTGCCGGCGGCACCGCACTGGCATTGATGGAGACTTTGAATGACTTTGGGGCCGTACAGTTTTTCGGCGTCGACACTTTTACAACCGGTATCTACCGAACCTGGTTCGGACTGGGCGAGCCGGTGGCAGCCGCTCAGCTGGCCGCCATATTGCTGATTTTCGTGGCGCTGCTGATCCTGTTCGAGCGTCTGTCGCGCGGGCAGGCCCAGTTCCACAATACGGGCACCAAGTACCAGGCGCTGCCCAGTTTCAAGCTGAAAGGTGCGCGTGCCTGGTTGGCGCTGACAGCATGCGCCTTGCCAGTTTTGCTGGGTTTTTTGCTGCCCGCAGGACTCCTGTTGCAGATGGCAATCACAGAAGGCGATCCGCTGTTTGGTACTCGCTTCATGCGCTTTGCCGGCAATAGCCTGCTGCTGGCAGGCGTTGCCGCCATCCTGGCCGTTGGCCTGGCTCTCCTGCTGAGCTATGCCGCACGCATCAACCGCAGTCGAGTGACCAGCTGGTCAGTGAGGCTGGCCGGTTTGGGCTATGCCGTGCCAGGCAGTGTCATCGCCGTCGGCATCTTGATTCCTCTGGGTTACCTGGACGACCGGATCAACCTGTACACAGATCGTTGGTTTGGCGTCACCGTGGGGCTGTTGTTCACGGGAACCCTGGTCGCCCTGGTCTATGCCTATCTGGTCCGGTTCCTGGCCGTGTCGCTGAATGCAGTCGATGCGAGCCTGGCCCGCGTCACCGTCAGCATGGATGGCGCCGCCCGCACCCTGGGTCAGAGCGCCGGGCAAACGCTGCGGCGGGTCCACATGCCGATGACCCGCGTCAGCCTGTTCGCCGCTGCCATCCTGGTGTTCGTTGACGTGATGAAAGAGTTGCCGGCCACGGTCATTCTGCGGCCTTTCGACTTCGACACGCTGGCCATACGCGCTTATGAATTGGCCTCCGATGAACGCCTTGCCCAAGCGTCCACGTCGGCACTGGCCATCGTGCTGGTGGGCATCATTCCGGTCATCATTCTGAGCCGGGCCATGACCCAGTCACGACCCGGCCATCATGACCCCGATGCTCAGGACAGCGCGTTGCCGGCCTCAGAATCCGTTCTGGCCGGAAACACGAAGACCTGATCGTCATCGAGATCCAGCTCCACTGTCTGCCCGGCCTCAGGCAAAAACACGCCATGGACGCGCGCGTGCAGATGCATCTCCTGCTGGCCACCGTGTACGCACAGATGCAGCAGGCTGTAGCGACCAAGCAACCGTGATGCGATCACATGGTTGCGATCGTGCTCCGGCGCCGGCTCGCCGACGCCAACGACCCGCAGTGCCTCAGGCCGGACCATGACATCAACGGCGTCGCCTTCCGCAAAACCTCGTGCGTCCACCGTGCCCAGCGGCGTGCTGATACGGCCGCCATGCACGCGCCCTGTCAAGCGGTTGACCTCACCGAAGAAGGTCACGACGAAGGGATCGACCGGACGACAGTACAAGTCTTCAGGCGTGCCGACCTGGATGATGCGTCCGCCTCGCATCAGCGCAATCCGGTCAGCCATGAACATGGCTTCCTCCGGATCATGGGTGACCAGCAGCGTGCCGGAGCCACTCGACTTAAGTACATGCAGGGTGTCGTCTCTGATGCGGTCGCGCAGTCGCGCATCCAGGCTTGAGAATGGCTCGTCGAGGAGCATCAGAGCCGGTGCCGGCGCCAGCGCTCTGGCCAGGGCCACCCGCTGCTGCTGACCACCGGAGAGTTGATGCGGGTAGGATTCGGCAAACTGCCCCATGTGCAGCTGTTCCAGCAACGCCATGGCGCGCCGGCGTCGCTGCTCCTTGGGCATCCGGTTGATGCCAAAGGCCACATTCTCAAAAACGTTCAGATGCGGAAACAGGGCTGAGTCCTGAAATACCAGACCAACATTACGCCTTTCCGGCGGCACCCAGGTGGCAGTTGCCGGGTCGGCGACCACGTGCTCTCCGACCCGCACACTGCCCTGCTGAACCGGCTCCAGGCCGGCCGCAATCCGCAACAGCGTGCTCTTGCCACACCCCGAAGGCCCAAGCAGGCAGACCACTTCGTTGGCGGCAACGCTCAGCCCCACCTGGCTCAATGCCGGTCGCGCCAGACCCGGGTAGTGATGACTGATGTCCCGCATTTCAAGCAGCCCCCGCGACGACACCTCGGGCCCCGCAATAGCCACGTCCGGCACCGTCATGCTGTCAAGCGCTGGCATACTGGTAATCCCTAACAATAATAATTATCATTATCTTAATTATCCGCTGCCGGGGCAAGCGC
>SKXG01000042.1 GCA_007128525.1 Pseudomonadales bacterium
GATGCCCACCGAGTTGGAATACTCCCAGGTCTCCTGTGGTGTCGGATTGATCCACGCCACCTTGTCGTAGATCTCGGTAAACCGCTTCATCCAGGCAGCGCCGGGCTCTTCATTCCAGTGCTCAACACTGCCACCGGCCTGCGTGATCTCATACGGTGCCATGGTGGCATCACCCACAAAGATCACCTTGTAGTCCGCCGAGTACTTGTTCAGTACTTCAAAGGTCGGTATGCGCTCGGTGGCACGCCGACGGTTGTCCTTCCAGACGGACTCATAGATGAAATTGTGAAAGTAGTAGTTCTCCATGTGCTTGAACTCAGTTCGCGCAGCGGAGAACAGCTCCTCACAGATACGCACATGCGCATCCATCGAGCCACCAATGTCGAAGAACAGCAGCACTTTGATGGTGTTCTTTCGTTCCGGTTGCATCCGGATATCGAGCATGCCGCCATTGTCTGCCGTTGATCGGATGGTGCCCGGCATGTCCAGCTCTTCTTCACGGCCGGTACGGGCAAACTTGCGTAAGCGTCGCAGTGCCACCTTGATGTTGCGCGTGCCCAGCTCGACGGAGTCATCCAGGTTCTTGTACTGGCGATCCGCCCAGACCTTTTTCGCCTTTTTCTTTTTGCCGCGCCCCATGCCGCCTGGGCCGTCCTGACCGGGTCGGTTGGGGTCGTTGCCCTCCTCGCCCGTCTTGCCCTCCTCGCCTTTCTTGGCTTCTTCGGCCTTGCGCTTTTCCTCAGCCTCACGCTCCTCGCGGAAAGCTTCGATCAGCTTTTCCAGGCCACCGAGAGACTTGATCTTCTCAAGCTCTTCCGGCGACAGGGTCTTTTCAAATTCATGCCGCAGCCACTCATCCGGAATCAAGGCCTCCAGCATGCCGTGCAAGTCTTCCAGGCCCTTGAAGTACGCACCAAAGGCCCGGTCGAACTTGTCGTAATGCCTTTCGTCCTTGACCAGACAGGTCCGGCTCAACAGATAAAAGTCATCAATGTTCGCGTAGACCAGTCGATGCTGCATGGCTTCGAGCAGGTCCATCAGCTCCCGCAGCGACACAGGCACTTTGTACTTGCGCAGCGTCAGGAAGAAGTTGATCAGCATAGATCGCCCTCCGGCTTCAGCCCCGGCTGTTGCGTCGGTTCATGAATGCCAGGCGTTCCAGCAGGTGTACGTCCTGTTCGTTCTTGACCAGTGCCCCGTACAGCGGCGGAATCGCCTTGCTCGGATCGCGATTGGTCAGGATCTCGTCAGGAATGTCATCCGCCATCAGCAGCTTCAGCCAGTCGATCAGCTCGGAGGTCGACGGCTTCTTCTTCAGTCCGGGTACTTTGCGGACGTCGAAGAACACGTCCATGGCTTCCTTGACGAGATCCTTCTTGATGCTCGGGAAGTGCACGTCAACGATGGACTGCATGGTCTCCCGGTCCGGGAAGTTGATGTAGTGGAAGAAGCAGCGCCGCAGGAAGGCATCCGGCAGCTCTTTCTCATTGTTCGAGGTGATCACCACTACAGGTCGATGTCTGGCCTTGATAACTTCACCGAGTTCGTAGACGAAGAACTCCATCCGGTCCAGTTCCTGCAGCAGGTCGTTTGGAAACTCAATGTCAGCCTTGTCAATTTCATCAATGAGCAGCACAACGCGCTTGTCAGCTTCAAAGGCCTCCCAAAGCTTGCCCCTCTTGATGTAGTTACGGATGTCTTTGACCCGCTCATCACCGAGCTGTGAATCACGCAGTCGGGTGACAGCATCATATTCGTAAAGACCCTGCTGCGCCTTGGTCGTGGACTTGATGTGCCACTGGATCAGGTCAGTATCCAGTGTGCGGGCAATTTCTTCAGCCAGCATGGTCTTGCCGGTGCCCGGCTCGCCCTTGACCAGCAACGGTCGCTCGAGCTTGACCGCCGCATCGACGGCCATGCTGAGCTCGTCAGTCGAGATATAGGAGTCAGTACTGTCAAAGATCATATTGAGATGGTCTCTTGATAATAGGGAATCGTGGAGAACAGCCAACTTTAAAGACGCGCCACAGGCATGGCAACCCGGTCGTTCATTCACCCGGGGGCGCAAGTCAGCCTTTTCGTCCGACACCAAGCAGCCGGAACAGGCCAGCCAAGGCCAGCACGGCCAGCGTGCCGACCAGCAATGCCCGGCTCGGGGGCCAGGGATTGCCTTCCGGATTGAACAGGCCCTCAAACACCGCAACGATGAATGCGGGCGCCAGATAGCCCTCGACCACCTGCACGGGCCAGGGCATTAGCAGCCACACCATTACCAGTGCAGCCATCAGCGCTCGCCAGCCCCAAGGCCAGCTGCGGGTCAGGGCCAGAATGCCGGCCAGCACGCCCAGTGCGGCCACGGCAACCACCAGCCAGGCATAAGTCTCTTCCATCATGGTCATGAGTCTGACTCCTGCCGTGACGCCGGACTGGATCTGGGACGACCTGTCTCCCTGGGATCAATCCAGTGCAAGACCTGATCTTCAAGCTGCGCTACCGGTATCAGATCCTCGGACACCACCCGCCCCCGCACTGACACGCCAGCCTCATGCACGGTATCGGGGTCTCCGGACACCAGCGGATGCCACCAGGGCAGCTCATCCCCCTCAGCCAGCAGCCGATACGCACAGGTTGCCGGTAACCAGGCCAGCCGGGACGCAAGGTCGGCGTCAAACTCGATACAGTCGGGCACCAGCTGATGGCGCTGGGGATATCGCGTACAGCGGCAGCTGTCAGTATCCAGCAGCCTGCACACCGCGTGTGTCACGGCAATCCAGCCACTGTCTTCGTCTTCAAGCTTGATCCGGCAACACTGACCGCAACCGTCGCACAGTGACTCCCACTCTGAACGGGACATTTCTCGCAGCGACTTGTGGCGCCAGAATTCATCGCTCATCGCTGAGCCTCTTGAGCAGTTCCTCTACCCGGACCTCGGGCGGCAGCTGTAGATAATAACCCTGCGTCTCCAGCGCGGCGCGCAACTGTGCCGGGTCAACCCGGGCCAGTCGCCGCCCGGGCGTCAGCCGGAAGCGGAAACTCTCCTCCGGCACCCCGAACTTCTGCAGTAGCGCCTCAGGAATCTCAGACAGGTCGTCACCGGCCGGCACCATCAGGTACATGTCTGCCACCCGCCTGCTACGGTATACCTGCACGTCCAGCTCATCGCCCCCTGCCTGCGGCTCTACTGCCATTATTCCGTCCTTGTCTGCTGATCTTGCGCTTGCCCGGCCAGAGGCCAGCCCGCCTGTCGGGCAAATGCCGACAGCATGTCTTCCAACGCGGCTCCGATTACCGGATAGCGCCAACCAAGGTAGGCATCGCTCAAGCGACCGGTCGCCTGAAAATGCCGCAGGCAGGCTTCCAGGTCACGACGCCTTCCCAGCAGCTCCGGAGCCAAGCCCAACGCTTCTGATTTATCGACCGCCAGCTGCCGAAGCCGCTTGTACAGGCGCGCCTCACTCTGTGTCAACGGCGCCGTGAGCGGCTCCGGCAGTGCAGACTCAGGCAGCGCATCCGCCTCAGCAAGCAGCGCCAGGATCTCATCGGCCAATGCCCCGATGGGCACCCGAATCCGTGCCGATTTCAGGCGCTCATATAGCGTATTCCTGGTCCAATGTCCCACCGCGGAGACCTCGACCAGCACGTCATCCGGCACCAGGCGACTGCGCGGCCGGTCCAGCTCCCGGGTCCGGCGCTCACGCCAGGTGCAGAGCAGGCGCAGCCTGGCCAGCTCACGTGGAGAAAAGTGATGTGCACGGCGCACGTTACGGTAGTAGGTGTCGGGATCCGGCCACTTCGGCTCAGTCAGCGTGGCGCATTCTTCCAGGAACCATTCCCAACGACCGTAAGTCTCCAGTTTCTCTCGCATGGCTTGATACAAAGGCGCGAGGTAACGAACATCGGCCGTCGCATAGTTGAGTTGTGCCGGTGTCAACGGGCGCTGCAGCCAGTCCGAACGCGTCTGATCCTTGTCGATTGTGACACTCAACCAATCATCGACCAGCGCTGAATAGCTGACACTGTACTGCGGCCCAAGAAAGGCAGCCGCAACCTGGGTATCGAATACGGCGGTCGGCGTGGCTTTCAGGTGCCAGGCAAACACCTCCATATCTTCCGAGCAGGCGTGCATCAGCAGGCGGCGCTGTGGATCCGTCAGTACGGCCCGCAGCGGCGACCAGTCTTCAACCTGCAGCGGGTCGATCAGAAAAATGTGATCACCGGCGGCGAGCTGATACAAAGCGGCAATGGGATAAAAGGTTCGGGTACGGATAAATTCTGTATCAATACCCAGTACCGAATGCTCGGCCCAGACAACGGCCGCCTCCGCGAGTTGCGAGTCGGAACTGATCCATTGGTAATCAGACGGCAAAATTTACTCCAGGCCCAACCATGACAAACTAGGGTACCTCTGAACAACTCCTTGTGTCCTCTGCGTGGACTGAAGCGTACAGATGCAAGGCGCGTCGCGCAGGGAATGGCCATAGCCCTTGCCAAGCGTCGCAACGCCGCAGATGTGCGCTTCAGTCCGCGCCCTGCGGGGCTTTCAGGCTGGCCCGCACTCTTCGTTGCGCTTTCTCGACATAGCACCACTATGCCATCGA
>SKXG01000155.1 GCA_007128525.1 Pseudomonadales bacterium
AGAGTCCCTGGACCACCCCCAGCAAAAGCACGACGACTAAGGACATTCAGGCTCCTGGTCCGACAGGGAAAGCGCGCAGACTACCGCATCGGTCGGCGAGGCGCATCGTGAAGAATGTGCGACCGACCGCCAATGCCAACCTCCAAAATACAGCGGCTTTAAACCGATCGAGCTACCGGCTGAACCTGTTATGCTGGCCGTACATTGACATACTCCAGGCAGAGAAGGAAAAGCCAATGTGGTTGCGGGTGGGCTGCGAGCTGGACCTGAACGTCGAGGCAGAAAGCCCCATGTTGATGGTGCTGCGCCCCAGCAGTGGCTCCCAGCAGTGGGTGGCGGCTGACAGCTTTCGCGTGACACCTCTGGTGCCCATTCAGCAGTACACCGATGGCTTCGGAAACCTGTGCCAACGCCTGCTGGCCCCAGCCGGGCGCCTGCAGATTTCCGTCTCTTCCGAGGTGCAGGTGCCAGAAATTATGGATCAGGCGCCTGGGGCGCCCTTTGTGAACGTCGATCACCTGCCACAGGATGCGCTGATCTACCTGATGCCCAGCCGGTTTTGCGAGTCTGACCGACTTGGTGCAACGGCGGTTCGGATCGTCGGCAGCGAACTGCTCGGCTACAATCAGGCCGCGCGAATCAGCGCTTGGATTCGGGAGAACCTGCGCTATCGGCCGGAGTCCGAGCCGGACCTGCTCTCGGCCAAGGAAGTGCTGGATCGTGGTGAAGGGGTTTGCCGTGACCTGGCACATGTGGGTATTGCGCTGTGTCGCAGCCTGAGCATTCCCGCCAGACTGGTTGTGGGCTATGCGCAGGATCTCCATCCGATGGATCACCACGCTTGGTTCGAGGCCTATGTCGGCAATCGCTGGTACTGCTTTGACCCCACCTGGCCACGCTTTGACAAGGGCCGCGTCACGCTGGCATATGGGCGCGACGCGTCTGATGTCCCGGTGTTCAGCATCTTCGGTCCACCGATGGCGGCACCACTGATCAGTACCTTTGTTGAACGCTGTCAGCCGGTCTGATCCCAGCTGTCCTGATGACAGAAACGCGCTACGGCCCATCCGGAAATCGAGGAACCGGTAGTAAGAACCGCATGCAGACATCCGCTCCCCACAACCCGCCAACGGCCGGATTCTGCATCGTCCACGGCAATCGACTGGAAGATCTCACCGACCTGCTGGTGGCCTGGCTGGGCCAACAGCCGTTGCGCCCGCTTGAACCGGAAGTTTTTCTGGTGCAGTCCAGCGGCATGGCACAGTGGCTCAAGCTGGCACTGGCGCAAGACGCGGCCGCCGGTATCGCTGCGGCACAGCGCTTCGAGATGCCGGCCAGTTTCCTGTGGAACGCCTATCGTGCCGTGCTCGGTCCCGATCAGGTGCCAACAACGTCACCCTATGACAAGAGCCGGCTGACCTGGCGCCTGATGCGTCTGTTGCCGGACCTGCTCGGCCAACCCGACTTCGCACCGCTGGCGCGCTTCCTGAGCGACGACCAGGATCAGCGCAAGCGCTTTCAGCTGGCTGAGCGCCTGGCTGATTTGTTCGATCAGTACCAGGTTTATCGCGCTGACTGGCTGACCACCTGGGAAGCCGGTGATGACCGCCTACCCCAGCACCCCGGAGAGGCTGGCATCCCACTCGGTGATCAGCGCTGGCAGGCCATGCTGTGGCGGGCGTTGGTCAATGACATGCCCGATGCCACCCGGCACATGAGCCGTGCACACCTGCACCAGCGATTCTGCCAGGCCCTGCAGGATGCCGCAGAGCCACCGGCAGGACTGCCGTCACGGATCGTGGTGTTCGGGCTCAGTTCGTTGCCCCAGCAAATGCTGCAGGCGCTGCACGAACTGTCCCCATACAGTCAGATCCTGCTCCTCGTGCTCAATCCCTGCGGGCATTATTGGGGCGACATCATTGAAGACCGCGAACTGCTGCGCCATCGGCAGCAACGGCACAGCACCAAGCCGGCACTGCAGCAGGTCGAAGAAGACATTCGTCATCGTCACGCCAACCCCCTGCTCGCATCCTGGGGCAAACAGGGCCGCGACTATATCGGCCTGTTATACGGCTACGACCTGCCAGATCAATATGCCGGCTGGTTCCAGGACATAGATCTGTTCCAGCCACCCGAACCAAGGCACCTGCTGGGTGCATTGCAACGCAGCATCTTCGATCTCGAAGGCGCACCCGCCGACCCCGAGTTGCGGCCAGTGGACGACAGCGTCCGCTTTCACCTTGCGCACAGCCCACAACGCGAGGTCGAAGTCCTTCACGATCAGCTGTTGCGCTTGTTTGAGACAGCCAGTGCACGAGGCGCCCCGCTGCAGCCCCGTGATGTCATCGTCATGGTGCCGGATATCGAGACCTACGCGCCCCACATTGAGGCCGTGTTTGGCAACCGCGCGCATGACGATCCGGATCATTTGCCGTTCAGCATCTCTGACCACAGTCTGCGGCATCAGCAGCCCATGGCCGGCGCCATCGAGCAGCTTCTCAATCTGCCCGAACTGCGCCTGACACTGACCGACCTGCTTGAGCTGCTTGAGGTCCCGGCACTGCGACACCGCTTTGCCATAGACGAGACTGCGCTGCCACTGCTGCGTGACTGGGCGCTGGGTGCCGGCGTACGTTGGGGTCTGCATGCCGATCAGCGTGCAGCGCTGGGTTTGCCGAACAACCTGGAACAGAACAGCTGGCGCTTCGGACTGCGCCGTATGCTGCTCGGATACGCCACAGGGCAGAGCGCAGCCTGGCGGGATATCGAACCCTATGCGGAGGTCGGCGGCCTGCAGGCAGAACTGGCGGGCAAACTGGTGGACCTGATTGATGCCCTGGATCGTTGGTGGTACCTGCTCAGCCAGCCGGCCACGGTGCCGGACTGGAGCGAACGCCTGCAAGCAATGCTCGATACGTTCTTCAGCGCCAGCAGTGATCAGGATCTCGCGCTGCAGGCAGAGCTGCTGGAGACGCTGGAGCACTGGCAGACGGCGTGCGCCGAGGCCGGATTTAACGACACAGTGCCGCTTCATCTTGCGCGGCAGAGCTGGATCGACACCCTGGCCATGAGTCGCCAATCGCAACGCTTCCTGGCCGGTCGCATTAATTTCTGCACCCTCATGCCGATGCGCAGCATTCCGTTTCGAATCGTCTGTCTGCTCGGCATGAATGATACCGACTATCCCCGCCGCCAGATGCCGCAGGACTTTGACCTGATGGCGCAGCGTGGCCAGTACCGGCCCGGCGACCGATCGCGACGCGATGATGACCGCTACCTGTTTCTCGAAGCGCTGCTGTCGGCTCGCGATCATCTGTACATCAGCTGGGTCGGCCGGACTGTACGCGACAACGAACCGCAGCCACCTTCCGTGCTGGTCGCACAGCTGCGGGACTTCCTGGATGCCTGCTGGCGAATCAACAAAGGGGCAAGCGAGCACCTGCCGAGCGAGGCGTTGACACTAACGCACCCGCTGCAGCCGTTCAGCGCCGACTACTTCAACGGTTCAGACCCGGAGCTGTTCACCTATGCGCAGGACTGGCGCGCGGCACTCGAGCACGTAGATACAGAATCTCACGGCCGCCTGCCGGAACCGTCACAGGTGCAGCCACGGCGCCTGACACCCGCAGAGCTGGGTCAGTTCCTGCGTGCGCCGGTCACGCAATTCTTTGCTGAACAACTGCAGGTGCGATTCGATGCGCTTGATGCCGCCGATGACCATGCCGAGCCCTTTACGCTGGCCGGGCTCGATGAACATCAGGTGCTGACCACACTGCTGGATGCCGCCCTGGATCTGTCATCGGAAGACGCCACTCAGGCGTTGCAACGGGCCAAGTTGAGCCTGCAACGCACCGGCACATTGCCGCTACCACCCTTTGCCAACCCGCTGCTGGATCCTCTGCTGGAAGATGCCGACATCGTACTTGCGCGCTGGCGGGACCTGCGCCACCACTATCCACACAGTGAGCCCTTGCGGGAGCTGAGCTTCCAATGGTCCAAGCCTGGTGGCAGCGCAGCACTGACCATCGAGCACTGGCAGCCGGGACTGCGGTCCGACGGCAACGGGAACTTCCTGCTTGCCGCGCTGACGGCTTCAAAGCTCAAAGACAGACAGGACAATGCACTCTCGCTGTGGGTGATACATCTGCTGGCCTGTGCCAACGAGCTGCAACTGACAACAGTACAGGTCGGTCGCGATCTTCAGCGCCAGTTCGCGCCACTGTCGGCGACATCCGCGAAGCAGTATCTGGATGAGATCTGCAGCGCCTGGTGGGAAAACCAGTGTCAGCCCCTGCCGCTGGCACCGCGAACAGGGTTTGCCTGGCTGAAACAGCAACGCAAAGACGGCAAGTCACCCTTAAGCAGCGCCCAAGCCCAATACGAATCCGGTTTCCGAATCGGAGAGGTCGACTACAGCAACAGTACTGCATTCAAGCGCGCCTGGCCGGATTTTGCGGCACTGACGGCGCAGCACATCGGCAACCAGAGTGCCTTCGAACACTGGGCCGACCTGCTGTACGGACCCTTGTACGATCATCATGAAGAGGTCAAGCACTGATGCCCACGCCTCAGCTCGA
>SKXG01000298.1 GCA_007128525.1 Pseudomonadales bacterium
AGATTCAGACCTTTTGCAGCACGAAGTATGACGTCAGCTTCCCGCTGACCAAGAAGCTTGAGGTCAATGGCGACAACCGCCACCCGCTGTATCAGTGGCTGGCTGGCGACGGGGCAGAGTTTCCGGGCGACATCCTGTGGAACTTCGAGAAGTTTCTGGTCGGTAAGGACGGCAAAGTGGTGGCGCGCTTCAACCCGAAAGTGAAGCCGGAAGACCCGGAGCTGGTGGCTGCCGTGGAAAAGGCGCTGGACTGAGCCGCCGGCGGCCTGTCGTCCAATGACTCAGGCGAACGCAGCGCGGCGCCTGGGGGCCCTGCCCTTGGGTCGGCCCCTGGCGGTGCACCCCGGTCGACGCTGCGCCGGTATCGCGCTGATCCTGGTGCTTGCTGCCGGTCTGGCGGGCTGTGAGACGCTGGGCTTCTATCGGCAGGCCGTCAGCGGCCAGCTCTCGCTGCTGTGGCAGCGGCAGGACGTGGCCGATCTGCTGGCGGATCCGGATACGCCGGCGCCGCTGGCCCGTCAGCTGCGTCTGAGTCAGGACCTGCTGGACTGGGCCGAAGCCGAGCTCGCGCTCGACAGTGCCGGGCAATACCGCAGCTTCGTCGACCTGGATCGCGAGGCTGCCGTCTGGGTGGTGTTCGCCGCCGAAGAGTTCAGCCTGGCGCCTGTGCAATGGTGTTATCCGCTGGTGGGGTGTCTGGCCTATCGCGGCTACTTCGATGAGACCCGCGCCAGACGGCTGCAGGCCTCGCTGGCGGGTAAGGACACCCATATCAGTGCGGTCGCGGCCTACTCAACGCTGGGCTGGTTCCGAGACCCGCTGCTGTCGACCTTCATTGACTATCCGGATGCCGACCTGGCCGGCCTGCTGTTTCACGAGCTGGCGCACGGGCGGCTCTTTCTGTCGGGCGACACCGCGTTCAATGAGAGTTATGCCAGTTTTGTTGAGCGCGAAGGCGCCCGGCAGTGGCTGGCTGAACATCGGGAAGCCGGCGTGCTTGCGGCGGCAGAATTACGGTGGCGGCGCCTGGACGCCTTTCAGGCCATGCTGGCGCATTGGCGGCAGGCGCTGGCTGATCTCTATAGCCAGCCCTACCCGGACGCTACCATGCGCCTGCTCAAAAAGGCACTGCTCGACGACCTGCTGCAGTGCTACGAATCCAATGCCGATTTTTTTGACGGCGCTTACGATGGCTACTTCGCACAGCCAGTCAACAATGCGCGACTGATGTCTTCTGGTCTGTACTTCCGTTGGCGTGACAGCTTCGCCGAGCTGTTCGTGGAGAGCGGCCGTGACTGGGCCGCCTTTCATCAGGCGGCCGAAGCCTGGTCGGCGCTGCCCGAGGCCGAACGTGAGGACGTTCTGCGCCGCTACCGTGCGGCCTGGCGTGCGCGTCAGGATGCGTCAGGCGATCAACACATAGCAGAAGGTCGCGATCAGCAACACCCCCAGCAGATTCAATGCCAGGCCCTCACGCATCATCGTGGTGATGGCGAAACGGCCAGTGCTGAACATGATGACGTTCGGGGCAGTCGCCACCGGTAGCATGAAAGCGCAGCTGGCGCTCATCGCTGCCGGCACCATCATCAGCCGGGGATCAATGGCTGCGCCAATCGCAGTGGCAGCAAGAATCGGCATCAGCAGGGATGTGGTTGCCGTGTTGCTGGTGGCTTCGGTCAGGAAGGTCACTGCGAAGCAGATCATCAGCATCAGCAGCAGCGGATACCAGTTTGCCAGCCCAGACAGCGCTTCGCCGATGGATACGGACAGCCCCGATGCCTCGAAGGCGCTGGCAATGGCGATGCCGCCGCCAAACAGAATCAGCATGCCCCAGGGGATCCTCTCTGCGCTCTCCCAGTCGAGCAGCCGGCCGCCGGTGCCGTTCGGCACAATAAACATGGCCACCACTGCAATCAGCGCCACAATGGCATCGTTGGAGTAGGGTAGCCCCAGCAGACCTTCCCAGCCGCCGAAGGGTTCGGTGCGGGTGATCCAGGCCAGCGCTGTGATCGAAAACACGATCAGCACGCGCTTTTCCTCAGGGCGCCAGGGCCCGGTTTCCGGCATCTCGAACTGGCCGCGGTAATCGAGGTTGCGCGTCAGCCAGAAGGCCATCAGCGGCAGGAAGACGATCACAATGGGTACGGCCCAGGTCATCCAGGTGCTGAACGCGACTGTGTTGCCCGTCGTTGTTTCGTAGATGCCCATGAAAATAACGTTGGGCGGTGTGCCGATCGGCGTGCCTATGCCGCCGAGACTGGCCGCATAGGCAATGCCGAGCAGCAGGGGGGTGGCGAGTTTGGGGTCCGGAGACTTGTCGATGATGGCCATGGCCACCGGCAGCAGCATCAGCGTCGTGGCCGTATTCGAAATCCACATCGACAGCACGGCCGCTGCGGCCATGAAGCCGAACACCAGGCCGCGGCTGCTGCGCCCGCCGAACGCCCGCACCATGTTCAGGGCAATGCGGCGATGCGCACCGCTGCGCTCCATGGCAGTAGACAGGATAAAGCCACCAAGCAGCAACAGAATCAGATTGTTGCCATAGGCCTGCGATACCGCACTTTGGGGCAGCACGCCAAACAGCGGAAACAGCGCCAGCGGCAAAAGCGACGTGGCTGGAATGGGTATGGGCTCGAACACCCACCAGACCACACATAGTACGGTGACGCCAAGCGTGAACCCGGCTTCAAAGGAGTGCCCGGCACTGATCAGCGCCGAACCGGCCAGGAAGGCAAGAATGGGTCCGAGCAGCATCGCGGCTGCTTTGATGGAGAATCCGGGTGCGGCCATGGGTACTCTGAAGTCTGTTCTGGCACGGCCTGCGCCGGGGCGGTCACCCCATCGATGGACCTGCGCCTGTTGCCAACAGCGGCTGATGCCCGCAAGCTGGTAAACGCCGGATTCTAGAGTTATCGACCCGATGCAGCAAACCGTAACGCCCGGTGCGGATTCCGGGCCGAATCACCGACCGAGCTTTTATTGGTATGACCTGGAGACCTCAGGCACTGACCCAAAATGGGATCGGGTAATCCAGTTTGCCGGCATCCGGACGGATCTTGAGCTCAACGAGGTGGGCGATCACGCCAGTGAGTATGTGCGCCTGCCGCCGGATGTGTTGCCACAACCCATGGCCTGTCTGGTCACCGGGCTCAGTCCGCAGAAGGTCAATGCCGAAGGCCTGGATGAAATCGAAGCCTTTGCCCGTATTGAGCGCCGCTTCACGGCGCCGGGTACCTGTGTTGCCGGTTTCAACAGTCTGCGCTTTGACGATGAATTTATCCGCTATGGCTTTTACCGGCAGTTGATCGATCCCTATGCCCGTGAATGGCAAGGGGGCAACTCGCGCTGGGACATCATCGACCTGGTGCGGGCTGCTGCGGCGCTGCGTCCGGAGGGCATCGAGTGGCCGCAGGAGATGGGCCTGCCCGTGTTTCGGCTCGAGGCCATGACCATTGCCAACGGCATTGAACATGGTCAGGCGCATGATGCGCTGTCCGATGTTCGCGCCACCATCGGCCTGGCCCGGCTGATTCGCCACAAGCAGCGGCGACTGTTTGATTGGTATCTGGGGCTGCGTGACAAAGGCCGGCTCGCCACATTGCTGCGACCCGCACAACCCGAAATCTGTTTGCATGTGTCCGGGCGTCTGCCGCGCGAACGACACTGCATCGCGCCCGTGATGCCGCTGGCAGCTCACCCGCAGAACCGCAATTCAATCATTGTGGTAGACCTGCTCAGCAACCTGGAGCCTTTGTTGACGCATGATGCGGACGCACTTGCGGAGCTGATTTTCACGCCGCAGACGCAGGCGCCGCTGCGCATCAAGGAGGTTCGCATCAACCGGGTGCCCTTTGTGGCGCCCATCAGTGTGTTGCGCGATCAGGACATTGCGCGATTGAGTTGGGACATGGACGACATCCAGGCCCGCTTTGCGCGGCTGGCCCGCGCCGAGGGGCTGCGCGCCAAGTTGCTGGCGGTGTTTCGCAGCCGGCAGCCGCCGGCAGAGCAGGACCCGGATGCGGCGCTGTACCAGGGCTTTATCGGTGACGCGGACCGCGCGCGCTGCAATGCCGTGGTGGCCAGCCTCCGTCATGGAGAGCCGGTAACCGATCCCGGTTTTGAGGATGCGCGCTTGTCTGAATTGCTGCTTCGATTGCGGGCGCGGCATGACCCGGCAGTGCTCAGTGCCGCCGAGCAGCGACGTTGGCTGCGTTTTGTCCACGGCAAACTGTTGGCGGAGGGTGGCAGTGATCATGCACCACCCTGGCTCACGCTTGCTGGTTTTCAGCGGGCGCTGCATCAGGCAGGGGCCGCTTCACAATCAGAATCCGATCAGCAGCTTTTGCATGAGCTTGCGCAATACGGCGAGTCCGTGCATCACTGGCTGCAGCAACAGCAGTCGATAGTCCAGGGTGCTGACGATGGCGGATGACGAGGCGAATGACGAAGCATTGATCTGGCGGCGTGAAAAGCAGGAATACGGCCCGGATCTCATTCTGTTTCAGGCGCGGTACGACTACCTGCGCCACCCGACGTCGAATGACCTGCTCAAGCGCATCGACGCCGAGC
>SKXG01000237.1 GCA_007128525.1 Pseudomonadales bacterium
GGGAGGTGCTGCGCAGCAGCCCGTTTGACCAGCTGGCGTTGCGAATGCGCCTGACCTACGAAGAACGCGCCTTGACCTCAGGCTATGACAGCAGTGCGGTACCGGAAGAAAACCCGTTGATGCGCAAGTATCATCTTGCCAATCGTGATCGCAATCAGCTGCGCCTGACGGTGGCGTATTAGCCGCTGGATCGACTCAGCCTCAGCGCGTCAGTCGACTACTCTGATGATGACTATGGTGACTCCTTGATCGGGCTGACTGACTCGGAGGAGGTCAGCTACAGCCTGGATGCAGCCTTGACTCCGAGAGACAGGTTGACCCTTTACAGCTTTGTTAGCTTAACCGAAATCGATTCAACCATGATTGGTAGCGAACTCTTTGGCGAACCGGACTGGCGGGCCCGTCAGCGCGACAGCATTCGTGGTGCTGGGGCTGGTCTGGAATGGCAGAAGCTGCTGAGCCAGGATTTTGATGCCGGTCTCGACTACAGCTACTCCGACGGACGGGGTGACATTCGTGTGCATACTGCCAGCGCGGCACCCGGGTTTCCTGACTTGAAGAATCGCATGCATGGCGTACGCCTGTATGGCCGCTATCGCGTCAGTGAACAGCTCTCTCTGCGCCTGGAGTATTGGTACGAACGCTATCGCAGCGAGGACTTCTTTATCGACGATGTCGAGGTGGATACGCTCTCGAACCTGCTGACCATGGGCCAGGAAAGCCCGGACTATGCCGTCAACGTGCTGATGGGGTCAGTGCGGTATCAATTCAGACGCTGAGGGTAGGCGTCCTGTCAGCGGCTAAGCGCTAAGCGCAGACCAACTGGCTCTTGCCGCTGTCCTTGGCCTGATAGAGGGCCTGGTCTGCAAGCGCCATCAATGCCTCAGGCTGACCACAGTCCGGGCTCTGCTCAGGCGTGCGGCAGGCAAGGCCGACACTGGCCGTGACCCGCGTGCCCTGGAGCGTCTGTAGCGCCAAGTCTGCAATATCCGACAGGATGCGCTCACCCACCAGTCTGGCCCCGGCCTCGTCGGTGTCACGCAGCACCAGCACAAACTCATCGCCGCCGTAGCGGGCGACGAGATCCGTGTCGCGCTGAATGTTTTGTGTCAGCACCTCAGCGACATCCTGCAGACAGCGGTCTCCCGCCTGATGTCCGAAGTCGTCGTTGAAGGCTTTGAAGAAGTCCAAGTCGACCATTAGCAGGGACAGTGGCGCGCCGGAGCGCCAGCTGCGGCGCCAGGCGTGCGTTAGAACTTCCGTGAGCTGACGGCGGTTCGCCAGCCCCGTCAATGGGTCGTGCAGCGCGTAGTGTTCGGCTTGCTGTTCTGCGAGCTTGCGCCGGGTGATGTCTTGGTGCGTGACCGCATAAATGTGCTGATCCAGTGCCGCCACTGGTGTCACGCGCAAGATGAACCAGCGCTGCTGCTCCGGACTGTGGCAGGGATATTCGTGGTGGAATCGGGGTTCTCGGCCGGCCAGCACCGCACTCAGGCCGTCCACTACCGTTCTGGCGTCTTCGTCGCCAAGGGCTGCCGCATGACGGCAGGTGGCCAGATAGTTCTGGCCCTGCCACAGGCAGCCTCTCGGCTGGCCGTTGTCTTCGCCAAACTGTTTCCAGCTACGATTGACGAACAGAATCTGCCCATCGCCGTCGATCAGGGCAAGCTGCTCATCCAGCGCGTTCAGCACAGCTTCGAAGAAGTGATTGTCCATCGAATTTAGTGCCTGCAAGGGGCCAGTCGTTGTTTGGGCTGTTCGGGAAGTTTAGCAGCGGGCGGCGAATTTGCAGGCGAGCGTCGGCAAAGGGAGGCGGCTGTGGCTGCGCCGCTACGGTCGGTTGCTCCGGCCCGGCAGCCTCGGCGTATTAACAAAGGTCGCGACCCAATGCACCCCGATCACCAGCACCAGATCGTAATGGATTGCAAAGTTCCGGCTTAGGGCCATCCCTCCGAGCGCAGCAGCTACGCACCATTGCCACTTCCAGCGCAACGTAAAGTAATGCATGGCGCCGAACAACACATTGCTGGCAATCACCGCCGTGCGCAGCTCCATGCCATTCTCCGCAGCGAAGTACGGCAGTGCCAGCCGGAAGACCCACTCTTCCCAAACGGATATCAGTAGCAGATACAGGATCCATCCTACTGCCGCGGCATTGAGCCTGCGGTCGATAAACCAGGCGTAGGCGATGAGTGCGGCCATTAAGAGGCCGCCGATCATCAGGTAGCGCGTGGGATCCGCCATAAAGCCGGCCAGAGCCGGCGACAACAGCGTCCGGATGTCCGGGTGCGCCAGGCACAGGGCACCAAGCACCGCGCCGGGCAGGCCATGGCGCAGCGCGACGGCGCGAAAGGTTCGCAAACGGTCGCCAGTGAAGTCGGGCGGGCGTTGCAGCCGGCGCTGGCTGGGGGCGAGGTCGCCGTTGGGCTCCTCTGGCCTGTTAGTGCGGTTGTTCAGAAGTCCCGTCCTTGTTGCACAGTTAGCTCTTCGGCAGGCTTCACATTGTAACCGACGTGACCATTGCTCTGCGCCTACCGTCCTGCTACAGGTCACCTGGGGCAGCCGGTAGTCATCGTGCTGGTTGGGCATGTGTGCGATAGCCAACCGACACAACCCAGCCGGGACTGTACGGTATTGGACCGACCAACAGTCAAGGATTGAACCCAATGAACACTGTCCCTCTCTACAAGTCTCTGATCGCTGTAAGCTTGGTGATCGGACTTGCCCTTGGCATCGCCGCCTGTGGCGATCGCAGCCCTTCATCGGCTTCAGCGCCTGAGGCTCAGAGTGATGATCTGCGCACGGCGGTCAGCGATACCGTGCTCACGGCACGCGTAAAAGCCGAGCTGATGCGCCTGGACAACATCCGCTCGTCTGATATTGAAGTCACCACGACCAATGGCGTGGTCACCCTAAGGGGCGATGTCGATAGCAATGCCACAAGAAATGCTGCTGCTGCGGCCACGAGGTCTGTGGAAGGTGTGGTCAGCGTGGACAATAACCTTGTAACGGCGTCGAGCAATGCCAATGTTGCCGAAGCTTCACGCATCGCCTCTGATACCTGGATTACGACCAAAGTGAAGTCCATGTTGCTGGCTGATAGCGTCAGCCAAGGTTTGGACATCAGTGTCGAGACGACCGATGGCGTTGTGGTGCTCGAAGGTGAACTGGACAACAGGGAAGCCATTGATCACGTCAAGAAGATCGCCGGAGAGGTGGATGGCGTCAAGAGCGTTAACACCGACAGGCTGATCACACCTATGGCTTCCCGCAACTGAGGAAGCTGCCCGATGCCGCCGCTCCCTCAATCGGAGGCTCGGTGGCGGTATTCAGGTTCGGATTGACCCGAAGCTGCGAACTTGTTCGCAGCTTTTTTTTGTCTGGTCCCAGACTTCTCATGCAGGAACAGCCGCCTGATCTCAGTGCGCAATATGGGTGCGCTACCGAACGGAACTCCTGCCTGCAAACGAGCAAGCTGAATTGGAATCCGGTGCCGGCTGGCATCGGCTGTACACACCCAGGAGAGCGACCATGACCATGCCAGACCACGTTCTCGGGAGAAAGGGATTGTTCGGCGTGCCCTTCTTCATCGCTCTAGCTGCCGCTGGACTGCTTTCGCTTTCCGGTTGTGCAGCACAACCGCAGCCGCCTACCCAGGCACTGCAAGCCGCCGAGTCCGCCATCTCCAACGCCGAGCGATCGCGCGTTGCGGATTACGCCTCTGCCGAACTGACGGTGGCCCGCGAAAAACTCGCAGCGGCACACGTCGCCACGCGCAATGATGACATGCAGCAGGCGCAGTTCCTTGCTGTCGAGTCACGCGCTCATGCAGAACTTGCGTACGCCCAGGCCGAGGAAATCAAGGCCAAGGCCGTCAATGATGAGATGCAACAGAGCATTGAAACCTTAAGAAGCGAAATGAGACGCGCGACAGGAGTCCGATAATGAACACGCTAAGTAACAGCTTTACGAGAAGTGCAGTGGCAGCAGTCACTGTCCTGCTGATGTCCGCCTGCGTAAGTCCGATGATGGCGCCAGAGGGTTCGGAGGTGGTTCGCACCAAATTGACCAACCTGCAATCCAATGCGGCGCTTGCCAACCGCGCGCCGGTTGAAATCAGTGAAGCAGAAGTGGCGGTCCGCGCTGCTGAAGTACCGCGTGATGATGCGGCCCATGCCCGACACCTGGTTCTAATCGCCGATCACAAGGTGGATATAGCTAGAGCCACGGCACAGCGTCGCTTGTACGAAGATCAGCGTCAGGCGCTGAGTGCGGAAAGTGAGCGTGCGCGCCTGGATGCACGTACGGCGGAAGTCGACAGAGCGCGCGGCGACGCCCGCACTGCCCGTGCTGACGCTGAAACGGCAAGGGGTGAGGCGGATGCGTCGCGAATAACGGCGGAGGATCTGCAACGTCAGATCGCCGATCTCAATGCTCGTGAGACTAATCGGGGCCTGGTGATCACGCTCGGTGACCTGCTGTTCGCTACCGGTAGGTACGATCTAACCGGTGGTGCCGGACCCGGGCTGAACAAACTCGCGGATTTCCTGCATGAGCACAGTGACAGAACC
>SKXG01000037.1 GCA_007128525.1 Pseudomonadales bacterium
CGCCTTTGTTGATTTGGGCGTACACCAGGATGGCCTGGTGCACATCTCGAATCTGGCCGACAAGTTCGTCAAGGATCCGCATGAGGTGGTCAAGACGGGCGACGTCGTCAAGGTTCGGGTTCTGGAGGTCGATCTTGAGCGCAAGCGGATCGGGCTGACGATGCGGCTGCAGGACAAACCGGAAGTGGAGAAAGTTCCAGGGGCGACCGGCGACACAGCGCGGGGCTCGTCCGGTCGTGCGAAGTCCAACGACCGGAAAGGGGGGCGCGGTCAGCGCAGTGGCAGGCAGGAGAAATCAGGTGAGAAGCAGCCGCAGGGTGCCTTGGCGGCAGCGTTGAGTGAGGCGTTGAAGAAGCGCTGAGTGCTTCTAAGGCTGGTCGGAGCAGCACTGCATCAGTGTCTCCGCCAGCTGGCGCACCCCCGGCCCGGCATCGTCGCCGCGTGCCGTAATCAGATACAGCATGACTTCCCGCCGGCCGCCTTCCGTCAGTGGCAGCGGCTTGAGCAGGCCCTGATCGAGTTCAGCCTGAATCTGGCCAACGGGTAGCCAGGCAAAGCCCAGGCCGCGGCGCACGGCGTCGATGGATGTCTTCAGATGCGAGACGGTCCAGCGCTGTTCGGCACCGAGCCAGCCCTGGTCCTGCGAGCGGTGTACGCCGGAATCGCGCACGACAAGCTGCCGCTGCGACTTCAGGTCTTCCGTTGTCAGGTCTCGATCAACCTGATGCAGCGTGTGATGGGGGGCTGCGACAGCGATAAAGTCGACCCGCAGCAGCGGGCGGCCAAGAAAGCCAGGCGGAACGCGCGGGCTGATGACGAGATCGACCTCACCACTGAACAGCGCTTCGTCGGTGCCGGACAGCACGGACTCGATCAGCTGCAGCCGTACCTCATGGCCCTGCCGATCGCAGGCATCGTTGAAACTGGCAAGCGCGGTCAGCAGCAGATCGGTCGGAAAGATCACCTCGACCGCCAGCGTGACTTCAGATTCCCAGCCTTCTGCCAGCCGCGCGGCCAGCCGCTCCAGGCTGCGGGCTTCTTCAACCAGTGCATGTGAGCGTCGCAGCAGCACCTCGCCGGCTTCGGTCAACACGGCGCGGCGGCCCTGCTGCGCCAACACTGCGACCGGCAATTGCGACTGTAGCTGGGCCAGCGTGTAGCTGACCGAGGACTGGCTGCGGCTGAGCGCTTCAGCAGCGCGCGCGAAGCTGCCGTGTTCGGCCACGGCTTGCAGAACCTGCCACTGTTCCAGGGTGGCTCTTGGGGTTGGCATGATAAACCATCTATAAATTCGATGAGTATGTGCAATTAAATGTGATATTCAATCTGAATGATAGATGTATATTGGCGCCCACACGGTGGCCTGTGGTCAGGCATCAGGCATCAGGCGCCTCGGCGCTACCCCCGACCCAGCGTCACCGGATTATGCGTTCAGACGGGCCCGACGGGCCAAAGGAGGCATCAGATGACCATGCGACAGGTTCTGCAATTGATCAGCGGCCAGCCGGCATCGGACGGTGCCGGCGTAAAGCTGAACCGCGTCATCCGGTTCCAGCCCGAGCTGGACCCGTTCCTGATGCTGGATCAGTTCAACACTGACGACGCCGATGACTATATCGCCGGCTTCCCGGCGCACCCGCACCGCGGTTTCGAGACCGTGACCTACATGGTCGAAGGCCGTATGCGGCATGAGGACCACCTGGGCAACCAGGGCCTGCTGGTCAATGGCGGTGTGCAGTGGATGACCGCCGGTCGCGGCATCATCCACTCCGAGATGCCCGAGCAGGAAGCGGGCCGGATGCGCGGTTTTCAGCTCTGGCTGAATCTGCCTCGGGCCGAGAAGATGAAACCGGCCGGCTATCGCGACATCGCGCCGGAGGAAATGCCGGTGGTCGAAGCCGATGGTGCGCAGGTGAAGGTGATTGCCGGTACGCCGGCGCTGAACGGCCAGACTGTCGAAGGCGCCGTCACCGGCAAGTCGACGCAGCCGTTGATTCTGGATGTGGTGCTGGCAGCGGGTGCGCAGCAGTCGATTCCGGTGACCCCGGGTCACACCGCTGTGGTGTACGTCTTCGAGGGTGCGCTGAACATCAGCGGTCGTGCGGTGCCGGAAGGTCGGCTCGCCGTGCTCGGTGACGGTGATCAGATCGAACTGGCGGCAAACGCCGATTCAGGCGGCCGGGCGCTGGCACTGGCGGCTCGACCTCTGGGTGAGCCGGTGGCGCACTATGGCCCCTTCGTGATGAACACCTTCGATGAGGTGCAGCAGGCCATGTGGGACTACCAGAGTGGCAAGCTGACCGAGTCGGCCTGAGTCATTGCTCGTTCTGTGCGGCGGGGGCGCCTGACCGGTATTCGGCCGGGCGCCCCTGGTCGCCCTGCTCGTAATCGCAGACGCCGTCCGGGAAGATCCTTTCCAGCATTTCCTGATGCGGCCTGACGTCGAGGTCGCCATAGAAGCCTCGCTCGATGGCCTCATCGACCGGCACGCGGGCGCATTGGAAAATGTCACTGTTGCGGGGCATGCCGGCGACGTTGCGCGAGTTCTGGAAGACAGGAAAGCGCTGCATACAGGCACCGGTCTGGTCGGCGCCATTCCAGTCGCCGTCCCAGACACCGTCGCCAGCCGCAATCAAGGCACCTTGCTCATCCCAGCAGGCGTCCTGGCCCAGGTGTGCCGGTTTGTGGCCGGTTTCAAGCCAGTGATCGAGTGCGGTCAACGCCAGGCTGGTCGGATCAAAGTCGGGTTCCGCGACCCAAATCAGCATGTTGTCACTGTTGCCACGGGCGGCCTCGATACGCAGCCGGGCCGACAGGCTGGCAAATGAGTGATGCATATCCAGAATTGGATCCAGGTAGTGCCGAAGGTCGATGATTGGCAGGTCGATGTCACCAAGGAACACGTGACCGGAGTGGTAGGCAGCCCCGATCGCGCCTTTGTGGCCCTGGTTGCGGGGTGCCACGCGGACGGCATCGACATTGTTGCGCTCGAACACCCTGCGCCGTACTGGTCCGTCCGGCGTTTTCTGCATGTTGTGATCGCTCCATAGCGACAGGCGCCGCAGGTCATCGTCACCTGAGAGCAGCCACAGGCGCTCCTGTTCCATCTCGTGGGGTGGCTTCCAACTGCCGATGTTGGCGTTCAGGTGCAGGAAGTCGACCATGTCGATGTCGCCATTACGCAATGCATTCAGGCCATATTGCACGCCGGTGTTGTCGTAAGTGCGGTTGGCGTAGCCGGTCTCGTTGACACCATAAAAGTGCTTCAGGTCGTGC
Source organism: Pseudomonadales bacterium (assembly GCA_007128525.1). Classification (GTDB taxonomy): domain Bacteria; phylum Pseudomonadota; class Gammaproteobacteria; order Pseudomonadales; family Azotimanducaceae; genus SKXG01. The sequence goes on from SKXG01000037.1 coordinate 3,277, forward strand.
CAGTGGCTGAAACGCTCGGTCTCAGCGACTTCTGGCGCATAGTAATGTGCCCGGTGCGAGTAACGCGGGTTGTTGGTTACCGGTGTCAGACCGCGCCAGGCAGCAGCGCATTCCGTGCTGCCTTCCGGCAACCGGGCGCCGCGCCGCCGCATGCGCTGCGCCAGGTCATCGAAGCGTTTGAACTCGTTGCCAATCTCGCTGCTGGCGGACAGACCCTGGACCAGCGTGCGGTTCTCCTGCCGGCGCCAGCGCGGGTTGTCAGCGTCTGTAACGTCGAAGTAATACTCGAGCAGCTCGCAGTCCAGCGCCCAGATGGTCTGGGTAATCATGTCCGGATAGCTGTACACCGGAATCAGTGCATCCAGGATGCCCGGCTGGTTCTGGGCGATCAGATATTGCTGGATGGCGCCTCCTGACTCGCCAATCCCTACCGTATAACGAGGCTTGCCATAGAGCGATTCGAACTGTGCCTTGACCATGGCGGCGGTGTGGCCGGCGAGCCAGACGTTGTAGTGGTTGGTGGTCTGGGTGCCGGTCGAGAAAATCACACCATAACCCTGTGCCAGATCATCAAGGCGTCGGTTGACCATGCTGCCGACACGCAGCCGGCCCTGGCGTTTGCCGATGCCGACGCCGCCGCGGAAGTAGTAGATCAGTCGCTCGTTCCAGTAGCGGCCTTCGGCCCGCTCACCGTATTCAGACGGATGTGCGAGCATGGCAATGCCATACAGAAAGCGGTTGATGGTGCCGCGCTCAAGCGCCACCACAAATGGAATCTCTTCGCCGTTGATGTGGATCATTTCGACATCATCGGGCAGGGCGCCATCGTCCGGTATTTCCAGCAGACGCGACGCATCCCGGGGTTTGTAGTAGTAGTCGACGCGGCTTGCGACCTGACAGTCCTGGCTGTACCCGACAACCTCATCGGTCAATTCGCCATCCGGTGTCTCGCCGAACACCGGCACTCCGACGCCATCCTGGTTGTCGATCAGCGGCTGTCCGAGGCCCGAGTCCCAGGTCTCACAGGCAAAGGGGTACTGCAGTGGCCCCAACGAAGTATCTATGGGGCCGGTTGCGCCAAGTTCGACGGGCCAGTCGAACTGTGAAACGTCGAACTGCAACTGCGACGGGTGCGGCCCTTGGTACACGGGCACAGGTGCTGCGGGATCATAGCCAGCCGGGCGCGCTTGTACCTGATGTTTGGGGGCCTCTGAAACCAGGTCCTGACCGAGACGATTGACCACGCTCATGCAGCCGGCGGTGCCAAGCAGCGTGATGACCGTGAGCAGGCCA
>SKXG01000397.1 GCA_007128525.1 Pseudomonadales bacterium
AAAGATCACGCAGTTCGGTGGCGTACCGACCATGGCCTGGGAGCTGGTCCAGTCGCCAAATGTGGGCAAGTATGACCTCAGCAGCCTGCGGGTGATGGGCGGTGGTGGCGCAGCACTGGCGCCGAACCAGGCCCGGAAAATTCAAAGCACGGTGAAAGGCGCAGCGCCCGGCAACGGCTATGGCATGACCGAGACCAATGCGCTGATTTCCAGCATTGGCGGCCCGGCCCTGGCGGAACGTCCACGCAGCTGCGGTCGACCCATTCCACCATTGGTCAGCGCCAAGATCGTTGACGAACAGGGCAATCAGTTGCCCCCCGGCGAAACTGGCGAGATCTGCGTCAAGGGTGCCATGGTGTTCAAGGAGTACTGGAACCGCCCGGACGCCACGGCGGAGACGCTGAAAGACGGCTGGGTTCACACCGGAGACATCGGTCACATGGACGAAGACGGCTTCCTGTACATCACCGATCGCGACAAGGACATGGTCATTCGCGGCGGTGAAAACATCGGCTGTCAGGAAGTGGAATCCGTGATCTGGGACCATCCTGCGGTTTCGGAAGTTGCCGTGTTCGGCGTACCGGATGAGCGCCTGGGTGAAACGCTGGCCGCAGTCATCATGCCAAAGCCAGGACAGAGCGTTAGCGCTGATGAGATCAAAGCCCATGTCGGCCAGCACCTGGCAAAGTTCAAGGTTCCGGAGCACATCTGGTTTCAGGAAGAACAGCTACCGCGCATCGCTTCAGGCAAAATCTTCAAGCGCGGTCTGCGCGATGAGGCTATTGCCCGACTGGAAAAAGCGCAGTCATCCGGCGCAGCCTGAGAACCATAGCGGTCACCGGAAAGCGCCGGTGGCCGCCAGCCGGTTGATGTGCTTGTATTGGCCACAGATCTCGGGGAGGGCATCATGGCAACGGAACAACTGCACTTCGAACGTCACGAAGACGTCGCACTGCTGCGTCTGAACAATCCGGACAAACTTAACGCGCTGTCGGCGGACATGCGCAGCGACATGCAATCGTACCTGGCCGAAGTCCATGCGGATGACAGCATCCGGGCACTGGTGATCACCGGTACCGGGCGGGGTTTCTGTGCCGGCGTTCAGCTCAGTGGAAACCCGGCGGCCCCCGGTGGCACCGATGGCCCTCAAGAGACAGACCCTGCCGAGCAGGCTCGACCGGCCGTTCCTCAGAATGAACTGCTCGATGAACTGGGCTGGGTAGGCCGCCAGGCCATCGGCATATACCGGCTGGACAAACCGGTTATTGCTGCCGTCAATGGTGTCGCCGCCGGCGCCGGTTTCAGTCTTGCAGCGGCCTGCGATCTGCGTATTGGCTGCCCGTCAAGCCGCTTTCGAGCCGCCTTTATTGAGCGCAACCTGTCGCCTGATTCCGGACTGAGCTTCTTTCTGCCGCGGATCGTGGGTTATTCACGCGCAGCAGACATCATTTATACCAGCCGTGATCTGTATGCCGATGAGGCCCAGGCCATGGGTCTGCTGGATCGCCTGGTCGACAGTGATGACCAACTGATCGACGCAGCGCTGACACTGGCAGGACAGATGACGCAGTGGCCACCTCTGGCGCTTCGCGCATCAAAGCGCGTGATGCAACACAGCATGATCGCCGACCTGGAAGCAGCGCTGAAGTACGAGTATCAGAGTCTGAGCTATCCCCGAAAAGCCAGGCAGGACAGCCGCGAGGCCTATCTGGCCTTTGTTGAGAAACGGAAACCGACTTATACAGGCCGCTGAGAATACCTGCCGCTGCGCACACGGGCCGCTGAGCAGCGGCCCAAAGGTCAAAATCAGAAGCGGTGGCAGCTGTCAGCCACTGCAGCGCGTTTCGGGCCAGAAGGCATCAATCTGTTCAATCATGAGGCGTCGACGATCGACGCTCAGAATGCCGTCCCGTCGCAGCCCACCCAATACCCGTGACAACGTCTCCGGCTGCATGGCCAGTCGTGAAGCCAGCATGGCTTTGGGCATAGGCAAATTGATAATAGTGCCGTCCACAGCAGATTCTGGCAGCAGCGCTCGCAGATAATCCATCACCCGCTCCCGCGCATTCTGCGTGGTAAGGACTTCCAGATCCTGCAGCTTGCTGTGAAGGCCCTGAGCCAGATAGGCCAGCACTGCACGGCTGTATTCCGGTCGCCCGATAATTAGATCACGATACTGTGCGCTTGGCAGCACCAGCAGCTTGCACAGCTCCAGACTCTCCGCATAGCAGGCGTAACGGGGTTCTTCCTTGAAGACGCAGGCTTCACCGATACAACTGTTGGTCGGCACCGCACCCAGGATTTTCTCCGTACCATCATGGGTCAGTCGAAACAGCTTTACGCTACCCTCCAGCAGAAAGAAAAAACGGCTTGCCGGCTCTGCCTCCCGTACCAGCAGCTGGCGCGGACGAAGCACGAGGGTCTTGCTGCGCAAAAGCAGCTGATCCATGTCAGCGGCATCAAGCATCTGGAACATAGGGTGTGCCGCCAACGCCGCACGCCAGGGAGAGGCAATTTGTTGTGCTTCGAACTGAGGCACGTCCCTACTGCCGGAACTGCTGAGTTGGTAAGAAATCATAAGTCACCCCCTGTTGCAGTGCCTGCCCACCAGGCACCCTGAGATAGCCGCCAGCCAGTGCGGCGCTGTGCAGCGCCGCAGAACTCTGTAATCCCGCCGACAGCGCCACTGGTCCTTCCTCGTCCCAAGCCATGCGGACACGAAGGTACTCATCCCGACTGATCGCATCCCGATTGCCGAATCCGGCACGAAGCGGGAAGCGCTGCAAATCCGGCAGGCGCCTTCCCTGACAACCTGCAAGGAATGGCCGAGCCAGCAGATCCAGCGTCAACATGGCAGCCACCGGATTGCCAGGCAGACCCAGAACCGGGACACCTGACAACTCGCCGAAACAAAACGGCTTGCCTGGTTTGATAGCGATCCCGGCCAGATGCAGCTGACCCGCTTCAGCCAATACCGCATGCACATGATCCGCCTCACCAACTGACACACCACCTGTGGTAATCACCACATCTGCCTGCTCTGCGGCAGTCCGCAAACGCTGTAGCGTCGCCTGCCGCTGGTCCGGAACCGCCGCACACTGCGGCGGTTGCACCACGATCATTCCCAGTCGCTTCAGTGCGGCGCGCAACAGAACGGCATTACTGTTGTAAATTGCGCCGGGGCGTAATGGCCGGCCGACTTCGGTCAGCTCATCACCACTGCAAAGCACGGCCACCCGCAGCTTCTGACGAACCGTCACGTGCGCTATACCTTGACCGGCAAGCAGCGCCAGCGCCTCCGGCCCGAGCCGGACACCCGCCGGCAACAGCAGGCTGCCAACGCTTACATCCTCGCCAATGCGTCGGATGTGACTGCCAGTTGCTACCGGCTTCGGAAAGCAAACCTGACCGTTCTCACTAAAGCTGACTTTTTCCTGCATGATTACCGTATCAGCCCCCAGGGGTAGTGGCGCACCCGTAAATATACGTAGGCAATGGCCACGCGGCAGCACACCAGGCGGGTCGCCAGCCATGACATGGCCAGCAAGCGGCAAGCTTTCCTTACCCGCTAGATCAGCCGCTCGCAGGGCGTAGCCATCCATGGCGCTGTTGTCCCACAAGGGCAGCGGTATGCGGGCATATGCAGGAGCGGCCAACACGGCACCATCGGCCTGCTCCAGGCCGACCTGAACCTCACCGACACGACAGACCGCGTGACGCCGCAGCTGACTGACGGCATCTGCCAGGGGCGTCAAAATCTGCCGGGGAGCCGCGCCCGCGTCGTCACATCCACAGGCACCGGCATCAGATATTGGGGCCATCTCAATGGCCATGGTGTGTGCTCATCACTGCAACAAAGGTGAGTCGGGCAGGTCCAGATCCACGCCGCGCACACCCGTTTCCTGCGCCAGGATCTGGACATACTGACGCAGGGCACGGCGGCTGACCTGTTCATGCAGGTAGTGCCGGATGCGATCAGCCACCTGCTCATAAGGCAGAAGCTCGCCATCAATGCGCCGGTCTATACGAACCAGATGCCAGCCATAACGGGTCTCGACAGCATCCGTGTGGAGGCCTTCCGGCAGACGCAACACCTGACGCTCGAACTCAGGCACCGTCTGACCCTTGCTGATCTGACCCAGGTTGCCGCCCTGTGCCGCCGAACTGCAGGCCGAATGCTGCCGGGCCAGCGCAGGGAAAGCTGCCGGTTGCGACTGCAATTGGGCCAGCAGCGCTTCCGCAATCTTGAACTGACGATCTCGCTCTGGTTGATCATCCGGCGCCGCCGCCAGCAGGATGTGGCTCATCTCCAGCAGGGTCGGACTGTGAAAACGCGCTTGATTCTGCGCATAGTAATTTCGACAGGCCGCATCATCCGGTTCAGGGACGTCGAGTTCAGACTCCAGCAGTGCAGCAATACCGGCTTCCAGGCCACCCAGCGCAAAGCCGGCATCAACAGCCCGCTGCTCCAGCAAGTGTCGCACGACCAGGCTGGTTGCCGCCTGTTGCCAGGCTTCCCCGGCGCTTTGCGCCGGGTGGTACTGCATCTCTGCTGCAATATCATCCTC
>SKXG01000332.1 GCA_007128525.1 Pseudomonadales bacterium
TGTCTAGACTTTTCCTGAACGGGGATGTCGTTCCTGCTGAGACCTGAACACCTCTGCCCGCCCGGCGCAGTGTGCTGCAGGTCACAAAACAGTTTGCTGCCACTCAAGTTGGTGGTCTGACTGCCGTTAACGATGTGCGGGGATCCCTTGGTCGATGCCCCAACAAACAATGGCTTGCAAGGCTTTGTCCAGGAGAGTGTCCGATGCCGATAGTTCCACAAGTGCCCCTGATTGTACTGAGCACCCTGATGCTTGCTCTGATGACCCTGGCCGCTGCGCCGGCAGAGGCCTCAGACCGCGTGTACTCGGTTTCCGAGCTGCAGGTGGTCAATCAGGTTGCCCCGCGCTATCCACGCGCCGCCGCACAAAGCGGCATGGAAGGCTGGGTCGAACTGGAGTTCACGATTGCCACTGATGGCTCGGTCAGTGATGCCGAGGTCGTAGATTCTTCCTCACGCATCTTTCACCGTGATGCCCTGATTGCCGTCGGCAACTGGCAGTTCGAGCCGGTGAACAATGGCAGTGGCCCGGAGCCGGTGCGCGCCGCATTGCGCTTCACTTTTCAGGGCAACTAAGACCTAAGCCCAAAGGCAGCAGGCTGACTGCGCTGAACCAGCCAGCCTGTTTGCCTGCCTCGCCCTGAATACCCGCCGACCGGCCAGGCCGACGGGTGCCTTTGTCCTGCTATACTGCGCGGCTTTATCCGCCCACGAGTTCAGCTTGGATAACAGCAACCCGACAGCTGTGGCGCCGCCTGTTGCGCCACGCATGGCCTACGTCAGCCTTTATACGGCCCTGATTGCTGTCGGCATCGGTCAGACCATAGTGTTTGCCGTACTGGCGCCGCTAGGGCGTGACCTGGGACTGGCTGAAGTCCAGGTTGGCGCAATCATCTCAGCTTCCTCATTGGTGTTCTTTCTGGCCAGCCCGATCTGGGGGCGTGTCAGCGACCGCTGGGGCCGGAAACCCGTCATGCTGGTGGGCCTGGTCGGTTATACGCTTGGCACCCTGCTGTTCGCGTCGCTGTTCAGTGTTGGCTATGCAGGGCTGCTGGCCGGGATTCCATTGTGGCTGGCGCTGATCGTCGCGCGCATGCTACAGAGTTCTGTCATGTCTGCCACACCACCTGCCAGCAGCGCCTGGATGGCGGACATGACCACCCCGGCTGAGCGCACCGCCGGCATGGGCCGAATTGGCGCGGCCAACAATGTCGGCGCCGTGGTCGGCCCGGCGTTGGGCGGCACTCTTGCCGCAGCCTTCGGCCTGTTGATGCCGCTCTGGTTCGCGGCCGGCATCACCCTGGTTGCGGCGGCCGGTATCGCCTGGTGGCTGCCCCGCGTTGGTTCAGGCCGCTCCCAGACTGGTACGCCACCACGCCTGCGCATCACGGATTCTCGAATCCTGCCGTTCATGCTGGTCGGCTTTTTCATGTTCATGGGGTTTGCTGTGGTACAGCAGACCATCGCTTTCCGGATGCAGGACGTGCTTGAGCTGACCGGGCAGGAAACAGCACGCATGGTCGGCATGTCGATGATGTTCTCTGCCGCCATGTCTTTGCTGGCACAGGGTGTTGTGGTGCAGCGCATGAACGTGACGCCGCTGCCACTGCTGCGCGCCGGCGTCATCATCCTGATCGCAGCTTTCCTGCTGCTGGCAGCGGCCAGGCAGCCCAGCCTGTTCGTCATCGCCATGGGGGTTATGGGATTTGGCATGGGGCTGGCCGCCCCGGGCTTCACCGCCGGCGGCTCGCTCGCCGTAACCGCAGACGAACAAGGCTCCGTTGCCGGCCTGACGGCTTCCGTACCGGCACTTGGCTTCACCGTCGGCCCACTGCTGGGCACTGCCCTGTATCAATGGCTTCCCGGCGCCCCTTACTTGCTGACCGCAGCGCTGTTCGTGCCTCTGATGCTCTACACCTGGCGCATCCGGCTGAAGCGCTCGCCCACCGAACTCTGACCTTGGGTCAGTAACCCGCTCAGGCGAGTCGATAGCCGGCCCGGGACAGCGGCATTACCCGTACCCAGTCGCCGGATGCCATGTAAAGCGCGTTAGCAAAAGCCGGCGCCAGCGGCGGTACCGCCGGCTCTCCAAGCCCCGTGGGCGGATAATCGCTGTCGACAAAATGCACATCGACCAGCGGCGACTGCGCCATTCGAAGCAGCGGATAGCGGTCGAAATTGCGCTGTTGAACCCTGCCATCTTCGTGCGTGACTTCCTGCGCCATCAATGCACTGAGCGCATCGATCACAGACCCCTCGACCTGGGCCTCGGCGCCGCTGAGATTGACGATCGGCCCCACATCACCGGCCACAGTGACCTTGTGCACCTGGATGCGCTTGTCATTATCAACGCTGAGTTCTACAACCTCGGCAAAGTGGCCCGCATGACTGAAATAGAATGCCAGCCCCATGCCGTGACCGTCCGGCAATGACTTGCCCCATCCCGCCCGCTCAGCCGCAAGCCTGACAACGCCGGCAGCCCGACCCGTGTGCAGCGAAAACGGATTGTTGGCATCTATCAGTCGTGGCTCACCGAACAGCTCAAGCAGGAACTCAAGATGATCGCGACCGGCTGCTACCGACAGCTCATGCAAAAAGCACTGCAGCGGAAAAGCAAATACGTTCGACCCGGGTGCGCGCCACGCGCCACAGGGCGTGTGCCATGGCAGCATGGTCTGAGTCAGTCGATAGTTGTCGATAAATGGACCAGGATCAACATTACCGGACAAGGCACCACCTGATACGGGCGAATTGCCATCAGCACTGAATGTGATGAAATGATTCTGCCAGCCAGCGATTTTGCCTTCGCCCGTCAGCCCGCCTTTCAGCGCGTGAAAGCCGCCGGCACGGAAGAAGTCATGCGCCATGTCATCTTCACGCGTCCACTGCAACTTGACCGGTCCATCCACTTTGGCGGCAATGGCGGCAGCCTCACAAACGGAGTCATTGACCAGTCGACGCCCGAACCCACCGCCAGCCCGAAGCTGATGAAACTTGATCTGACTCGTGGAAACGCCGAGCTGAGCAGCCACATTTTGTATCGCCCGCCCCGGTGTCTGCGAAGGCGACCAGACTTCAACCTGACCGTCATCGTGCACCCAGACCGTAGTCGTCTGTGGCTCCAGTTGCGCGTGAGAGACGAAGCTGTACTCATAGAAGGCTTCGACCTGCTGCTCTGCTGATGTCATAGCAGCATCGACATCGCCTTTGTCAGCCACGGATCGCTCACCCGGCTCGTCGGCCAGCGCGTGCGCCCGTTCCCGGGCTGACTGCCAGCTGTCTTTGGCCGCGTCCTGATCGTCCCATTCGACTTCCAGTTGACGGCGAGCGCTGAGCACCGCCCAGGTCTCGTTACCGACGATGGCAACACCGGGCATCAGCTCGGTCACATTGCCGTTGCCAGTCAACACAAAGGCATCAACAACACCCGGTAGACTGCGGATGGCATCCAGGTTCGCACTGCGTACCTTGGCACCTGTTGCGGGCCCTTTGACGTAAGTTGCCACTTTCATGCCAGGCAACTGCTGGTCACTGGCGAACAGCGGCTCCCCACGCACCAGCGCCGGATTGTCGACACCGGTAATGCGCTTGCCCAGCAGCCGGAAGTCCGCCTTGGCCTTCAGCGCCGGCGCGCCATTGTCAGGCACCGGCAGCCGGGCTGCCGAATCGGCCAGTGCGAGATAACTCAGTTGGCGACCGCTTGGCCCGTGAATCACGTGACTGTTTTCCGTACGAAGCTCTGCCATGTCAACCTGCCAATGAATGGCTGCTGCCGACATGAGCAACTTGCGCGCCACGGCACCGGCCTGACGCAAGGCCTGCCAATTCTGCGGCACACTGCGTGAGCCACCGGCAAACTGCATGCCATAGCGCTGTGGGTCGATGTCTGACTGAACCACCTCGACATCATTCCAGGCCGCATCGAGTTCCTCGGCAACAATCATCGGCAAGGATGTTTTGACGCCCTGGCCAATCTCGGGATTCATCGCATAGATGCGGATGCCATCGTGATTGATCTGAACGAAACCATTGGGTGTGAAGGTCTCGCCAGGCTCGATCGCCTCTTCGGCTTCGGCGGCATCTCCGGCCTGGCTGCAACCGACGCTGAATGCCAGCATCAGGCCCCCACCGGCTACACCGGTATAACGCAGAAAGGTGCGGCGATCGATCGGCCGAACCCAGGGCATGGCAGGTCGCTCGCTGTCGCCCAGAACACCGGCGACCAGCGTGCGAATGTCCGCATCACCGTGAAAGTTGACGGAATTCATGCCGCACCTCCATTGATCTGACCTGCGGCCTGATGGATCGCCTTGCGAATCCGGTTATAGGTGCCACATCGACACAGATTGCCGTTCATGGCCGAGTCGATGTCTGCATCGGTTGGCTGTGGTTTCACTTTGAGCAGCGCGGCCGCCGCCATCAACTGCCCGCTCTGACAATAGCCGCACTGGGCAACATCCAGATCGATCCAGGCCTGTTGCAGGGCATGCAGGCGCCCATCGTCGTCACTGAGGCCTTCGATGGTGGTGATCTCGGCATCGGCCAGGCTCGCAGCCGGGGTCACACA
>SKXG01000322.1 GCA_007128525.1 Pseudomonadales bacterium
CAGGTTCAGTTGTTCTTCAACACAGCCACCCATTTCAAGGAACAGCCTCTTGACCGTCTCAAGTTCGCTGTCGTATTGGCCGGATATATGTCGGGACACCTGCGGTGCGCTCCTAGTGGTGGTAGTCAGTGAGGTCGTCTTCGTGTCCTGCAGTACTCAGACTGCAGGCACGCTGGGCCGGGAAGATGGTGTAGAAGCGGCTTCCGGCGCCAGGCTCGCTTTGTACCTGAAGCGCCGAGTCATGCCTTTTCAGCACATGCTTGACGATGGCCAGACCCAGGCCAGTGCCGCCTCGCACACGCGCGCCGCCAAAGTCGACGCGATAGAAGCGTTCAGTAATCCGCGTCAGGTGTTCAGGGGCAATACCCACACCTTCGTCCTGCACTTCAAAGCAGGGACCGCGGGCTGTCTTGTACCAGCGAACCCAGATCTGGCCGCCATTCGGACTGTAGCGGATGGCATTGGTGATCAGGTTGATGAAGGCGCTGTGCAGTTCAGTGTCGATGCCCAGCAGGCCGAGCTCAGCATCTGCTTCTATACGGATGTCGTGCCGGCCGTTGCTGAGTTGTTCGGCTTCGGTTTTCAGTTGCCGGAGCAGGCGTGGGACGTTGACGGGGTCGAGGTCCGACAGCATCGGCACTGGGCTGGACTCCAGCCGGGTCAGCAACAGCAGGTCGTCGACCAGCGCTTTCATGCGGTGTGCCGGTGAATATAACTTCTGGACCACCTGTTGCACGGTGTCCTGATCCAGCGTCTGGTCTTCGAGCGCTTCCAGATAGCCAATGATCACGGTCAGCGGTGTCCGCAGCTCATGGGACACGTTGGCCACAAAGTCCTGGCGCATGGTCAGCAACCGGTTGAGCTGTGTGACATCTCTTGCCAAAATCAGCCAGTCATTGCGGTCGATCCGTATCCGGCGTACTTCGAGGCGGCGATCGAGCGGGCCGGGCGCAGGTATCTCAATCAGGTTCTCCGGAACCTTCCCTTCCAGTAGAGCGATCAGTTGCGGGTGGCGGATGTGTCCGACCAGATTGCGACCCAGGTTGTCGGGTCCGAGCTCCATCAGTCGGGCCGCAGCTTCATTATAGAGGGTCACCTGACCGGCGGGATTGATCAGTATGGCTGCATCAGGCAAGGCCTGATTGATCACCCGCATGCGATCCAGCCGCTCCAGCAGGTTGCGCGACCGGATACGGCTTTGCCCGAGGGCCCGGAACAGGCGTTCCGTCGGCGCACGCCACAGCGCCGAACGGTTACTGGGCCGGCTCAGTGGTCGTCGCGCCCAGCGCCAGAAGCGCCGGAACTCCAGGCCCTGGAACACCAGCCAGATGGCAAGGGCGGCCAACAGACACAGTGCGACATGGCCCAGCGCCCAGCCGATCAAGCCGGCGCCCACCAACAGCACTGCCAGTGCGATCAGGCTCTTTCCCGGGGACTCATCCATCAGGCAGGTGTGAAGCGATAGCCGACGCCGCGCACGGTCTGAATCAGACCGTCCCGATTATGCGGTTTCAGGGCCTTGCGCAGGCGCAGCACGTGTACGTCGATGGTGCGATCCTCGACGTAGACACTGCGGCCCCAGACTCGGTCCAGGAGCTGTGAGCGATCAAAGGCGCGGTTCGGGTGCCGCATCAGGAACGCCAGCAGACGAAATTCCGTGGGCCCCAAGTGGACTTCCTGGCCGTCGATCATCAGGCGATGGCTTTGTGTGTCCAGTGCCATGCTGTCAGCCGCAAGTACGCCGTCTTCGGGCGTGCCGGCACGCCGCAGCAGGGCCTTGATCCGGGCCAGCAGCTCGCGGGGCGAGAACGGCTTGGTCATGTAATCGTCGATGCCGCTGTCAAAGCTGCGCAGCTTGTCCGACTCCTCACCGCGCGCGGTCAGCATGATTAATGGCATGTCAGCGGTCAGCTCATCCTGACGCAGCTTTCGGGCCAGGTCGACCCCGCTCATGCCCGGTAGCATCCAGTCGATGATGGCCAGGCTGGGCAGCGGGCCATTGAGCTTGTTCAGGGCTTCCTCGGCACTGGTCACCGGGACGATCTGGTAGCCGGCTCGTTCCAGCGTAAAGGTCATCAGCTCCAGAATTTCTGGCTCGTCCTCGATAATCAATATAGTGCTTGCAGGCATGCATTCCGTCCCGTCGTGCCCGTCTTGGGCGGGTTGAAAGAGCGTTGTATCAGGCGGGCTGATTGAGGCATGGCGGTATTGTGAGGACAGAATGTGACAGTCGCGTGACAGTATGACAGTGCTGGAGCTGCATACTAGAGTGCGCTAGGTGTTGGACTGCAGAAGTGGCTAAGATGCCTGCAGCAGTTTGAATGTACATATGGGACAGGGAGGACAGAACATGGCAGGCAGTCGAACCCGGCTCACCGCAGCAGACGGCTTTGAGTTTGGTGTCTATCAGGCGTTGCCTGATGGTCGGCCCAAGGGAGCCGTTTTGGTCGTACAGGAGATTTTCGGCGTCAACAGTCACATCCGGTCGGTAGCTGATGGCTTTGCCGAGCATGGCTATGCAGCCTATGCCCCCCAGTTGTTCGACCGGGTGGAGCGCGATCTGGAGCTCGGCTACAGCGCCGAGGATGCCCGACGGGGCATTGAAATTGCTCGCGGCAAGCTCTCAGTCGATGATGCCCTGGCTGACATCCAGGCCTGCCAGCAGGCTGCGTCGGCGCATGGCAAAGTGGGCTTGGTGGGCTATTGCTATGGTGGCATGCTGGCCTGGCGGTCTGCGGCACAGGTCGAAGGCCTGAGCTGTGCCGTGGCCTACTATGGTGGGGGTATCGCGGGACAGCTTGACCTGCAGCCGCAGTGCCCGGTCATGATGCACTTTGGTGAGCGGGATGCGCACATTCCTCTGGCTGATGTCGAGAAGGTCCGGTCAGCCCATCCTGATGTTGACGTCTACCTGTATCCGGCCGATCACGGCTTCAATTGCGACCAGCGGGACAGCTATGACCCGGCCTCGGCGGCAACAGCGCTGCAGCGAACACTTGCGTTCTTTGGCCGGCATCTGTAGATAGAGCAATGAGATTTTTTGGATCGAGTCGATTCAAGGTGTGGACAGATGGGGTTGGCTGTTGTCAACATGGCCCTGTAGGCGCTCCCGGGTGCTTGTGCAAGGGGCAAGCGGCTCAGCCAATCTCCCAGTGGCCCGCCTTGACAATGAAAGGTCGATTGTTGATCCTTCGAATACTGTTTGATGGGGGCGGGGGCGTTGAATACTAGCGCCAGCGTCGGGCAAGTTAAGTCTGCCGCTCAAGTCGCACGACTTGCCGGCCAGACTTTGTAGTAGCAATGCTCGCAGACACTTTGAAAAGCTCACTTTTAGAAGCTCATAAGTGGTGTGTTGATACGTTGGCCGGGAGGCCTCGACCTCTTTGCTGCTCGCGCTGTTCGTCCGACTTGTCTCCTCTCATTCACATTCAAGGTAATGCTTTGAGTAATCAAACCCCTAGGGAAGTCGTATGAAAAAAAATCGTAGCCATAGGTTGTTGACGGGCCTGCTGGTCGTCGCTGCGGCGATGTTCGGCTGGATGGGCGCGGCCCAGGGCTCAACGCTCAGTGAAGTGCTGTCGGCCGCCGATGAGATCAATGTCCAGGCGCGTCAATCACAAGCCAGGATCGATACGCTCTCCGAAGAGACCCGCAGTCTCCTGAATCAGTACCGCACGGTCCTGAAGGAGATTGAAGGACTGCAGGTCTACAACCGTCAGCTTGATCGGCAGATCGCCAATCAGGAGCGGGAGAAGGGCGAGCTGGAAGAGTCGATCGAAGAGGTTACGGTGATCGAGCGTCAGATCATGCCGCTGATGATGCGCATGATTGATGGTCTCGAGCAGTTCGTCGAGCTCGATGTGCCATTCCTGCTGGATGAGCGTCGTAATCGTGTAGAGGGTTTGCGTGACCTGATGGACCGTGCTGATGTCAGCCCGTCCGAGCAATTCAGCCAGATCTTCAACGCTTACCAGATCGAGAATGAGTACGGGCGCACGATGGAAGCCTATACCGACGAGATCAGCATCAACGGCACTGAGCGCGTCGTCGACGTTCTGCGAGTCGGGCGTGTGGTGCTCGCCTACCAGACCAGCGATGGTGCCGAAACCGGTGCCTGGAACGTGGCTGAGCAGCGCTGGGAGCAGCTGCCTGATCGCTATCGAACACCGATCAACAACGGTATCCGCATGGCGCGTCAGCAAATGTCTGTCGATCTCTTGACCCTGCCCGTGCCCGGCCCGGAGGACAACTAATGGAATCCATCATGAAACGAGTCGTTGGCGCCATTGCCATCAGTTTTCTGGTTCTGCTTCAGGCGCCCGCAGCGCTGGCAGAAACTGAGGTAGTCCGGGCGGGTTCACTGCAGGAGTTGCTGCGCCTGGTTGAGGAGCGTCGCGTGGTTGAGTCCCGCGAGCATCGCGAGCGTGAAGAACGGTTTCGCCGCGAGCAGAATGAACAGGAGCGCCTGCTGCAGGAAGCGCGTGATGAGCGCACGCGTGAGCAGGAGCGCAGCGAGCGCCTCGAAACCACTTTTGAAGAAAATGAGATCCGTATAGGCCA
>SKXG01000150.1 GCA_007128525.1 Pseudomonadales bacterium
CAGATCTCTCAGTAATATGGCGCCCCGAGGATACACCATCTGCCGCTCCTGTTGCCCGGCGCCGCAGATGTCACTCAGTCGTCAAGGAGAACCGGATGTCCGTGTCATGCTGCCTGCGTGCTGTTTTGGGGATGCTGCTGCTGTTGCCCGTGCTGGCAATTGCCAGCCCCCAATACGCCTATGTCGATTTCAACTATCTCTTCCAGGGGCCGGAAGATGGTGACGGCAGGTCTTTGGAAGGCGCGGGCGCGGATCTGTCGCTGCGGCTGGCGGAGAATTTTCATCTGGCCGGTGGCTTTGGCCGGGTGCGGGAAAGTCCCGAGACTCGAACAGTGGGCAGGCTGGCGCTGGGATTCAATGCACCGGTGGCGGAGCGGACGGATTTTGTCGGCCGCATAGGCGGGCTGCGCGGTGAGCGTAAGCTTACTGGCGATGGTACGGAGCGGGAAAATGTGCTGTTGATCGAGGCTGGCCTCCGCACCCATGTGATGGATGACCTGGAGTTCAATGCCATGCTGAGCCATGAAGACTTCAGCAGTGCCCAGACCTGGGTGGATCTGGGTGCGGTGTTCTACTTGAATGCCAATCTGGGCATCAACGCGCTGGTGGGCTTCAGTTCAGATGAGAATCGTTACAAGCTGGGCCTGCGACTGACCCTTTGAGGCGCCTTAGAACCGCTCGGCGTAGGCCTGGCGAGATTCGGCCAGCTCAGCACAGTCCAGTGCCTGCTGCGGCGTGATTCCCAATTTGCTGAACGCAAGCAGCCGCTCAGCCTGGTCGGCATTGAGGCGCTCTTCTTCCACCTCGAACAGCGCCAGCGCTGCAATGACCAGGTCTGTGTAGTGTGTTGCCTGACCAGGCCCATATGCCGGATTGCGCTGATGCTCGATGATTTGCAGCATGTGAGGTGGAAAGTGCCACTGCTGCAGGATATGTATGCCCACCTTTTGGTGCAGTGTTCTGGCAATCGCAATGGCTTCATCAGCGGATGTTCGGGTGCCATGCCTGCGGGCCAAGCGGGCCAGTACGGGCAAGGCGCCGATGTTGTGAATGAGCCCGGACAGCATAGCCTCTTCCGGGTTCAGTTTCGTCTGTTGCATGGCCAGCGCAGCAGCCCAGACACCAACAGCCTGACTTTGGCGCACAGGCTCGCGCAGCCAGCGACGGGTTTGGGTGTCGTATTGGTAGATCGACTGCAGCAGAGAAAGTTGATTGATCAGGCTTTGGACCAGTTGCAGGCCCAGGCGTGTAATGGCGCCGCTGATGGTGTGGATGGGTTCCCGGCCACTGTATGCGGTGCTGTTCACCACCTTGAGCAGTCGGGCGGACAGCGTTGCATCAGTGCTGATCAGGTCGGCCAGGGTGTTGATTGAGCAGTCGGGATCCGCGATGAGGCTGCGCGCACGCAGGGCCAGATCCGGCGGCATGGGCAGCACCAGTCGGTTGGCTGAAATGTCAGCTTGCAGACTGTGCAGCAGCTCAGTTGTACTGGCCTTGAACGTGACCATGGGTATGTCCGCCGTGAACCTTACCCGGAAAGTGCAGTGGTAGCTGCTCTGCACTGCCCGGATGCCATATGGTAGGTGCCGTTTAATACTAGCAGCCGCTTGCGCTGCTGCGACTGTCTGACTGTCTCGGCACCCCCTAAACTGTGGACTGATTCCGTTTATCCCTAACGAATGCTGTATAGCCACCGGATGCCATACCGGCCGGTGAAGTAGGCGTTATAACGCTGGAGGACTGGCTCGCATGTTGCTCGACTCAACCCGAATTGGCGGTTACGCCCAGGAACTGACCGAGGCCCTGGCAGCTGAAGACATCATCAGGGCGATGACGCTCACCGAGCGCCTGTCTGCGCTGCGCTGTGCGCGGATACTGGTAGAAGCGCCGGTGAGCGCTGGCTGCCAGCTGTTCGAGGCTTTGGGGCCCGTCAGGGCGGCAGCCATCGCATCTCAGGTACCGGCGCCGCATCTGGTGCGACTGATGGTGCCATTGGCAGAGCAGACCCGGCTTGAAATCCTGGACCAGCTGTCTGCCGATTCCGCACGCAATCTGATCGATGTGCTGCCCGATGAGATGGCCGAGTCGCTGATGCAGGACGTGCGGCCGGAGTTGCGCGCAGACATCGAGCTGTTGCGGCGTTTCCCCGCAGACACTGCGGGCAGCATCATGCGAACAGACTATGTTGCGGTCACGACCACAAGTCTGGTCAGCGATGTCGTCGAGGAAATCCGGCAGGCACCGGATACCCAGCAGGCGCGGACCAGCTACATATATGTGGTGTCACCGGCCAGCGGTCGATTGCAGGGCGTGATGTCGCTGCGAGATCTGCTGCTTGCCGACCGACGTCTTGAAGTTCAGCACGTCATGTCGACGGACATCTTCGCAGTCCGGGCTGACGAGCCGGCATTGGAAGCCGCGCAGCGATTGCAGTCCAGGCGCCTGAAGTTGTTGCCGGTGGTGGCGGAGGATGACAGCCTGCTTGGCGTCATCACCATCGGCCAGGCTGTCGAGTTGCTGGCAGAGCATGTCGCCGACGACTTTGTCAGTATAGGTGGCGGCTCCCCGGATGAATCCTTTTTTACGCCACCCCCGGAAGCGATCAGGCGGCGGCTGCCCTGGATGAGCGCCAACATCTTTCTGAACCTCGGCGCGGTTTTTGTTATCAGCTCATTCGAGGACACATTGGTTGCCGTTGCGATACTGGCGGCGTTTCTGCCCATGATCACGGACATGGGCGGCAATGTTGGTATTCAGGCCCTGTCGGTTTCCATCCGCAGCATTGCGCTGGGCGAAGCGCGGTTGCGTGACTTCTGGCGCGCTGTGCGCAAGGAACTGGCCATCGGCGTTTTCAATGGGCTTGCCCTTGGGGCATTGTTCTGTGTGTTGGCCTTCATACTGCAGGGCAGCCTGGTGCTGGGACTGGTTGCGGGCGTCGCGCTCGGCGTCAACGTGCTGGTGGCCGGTGTGCTCGGTGGCACCATGCCGTTCCTGATCAAACGGCTGGGCAAGGACCCGGCAATGATGACCGGTCCGATACTGACAACCATCACCGATATTACGGGTGTCAGTATCTACCTGGGCCTCTGTACCCTGTTCCTGGCCACCTTGTTGGCCGGCTAATCGTAGGACAGTCAGGCTGATGTTGGAGTGGCCCGCGGGGCGGCGTTACGATCGGATTGTTGAGCAGGCATTGTCATAAAAACAGTACGAAAGGAGTCGGACATGCGAGGGAACTCTGACACACGCGGGAACATAGGCTGGCTGCAAGGTGGTCTGCTTGTGTTGCTGTTTGGCGCGCTTGCGGCTTGCGGCGCGGACACTAACCAGGCGACTGCCGAGGATACGAACGCTGCAGAGACCGCGAACGCAGTGGAGACCAGTAACGAGGCGTCGGGCGCTGAGGAGGAAGTCGACAGCTTTCGGACGCAGTATCAGGCATTGCGGCTGGTAAAGGTCGTCGGCGACCTGGAGCATCCCTGGTCGGTCGCGATGCTGCCGGATGGTGGTTTCCTGGTGACAGAGCGGCCCGGCCGGCTGCAGCGCATTGAAGACGGACGTGCCACTCAGATCAGCGGCTTGCCCGAGATACATGTGGACAGCCAGGGCGGGCTGCTGGACGTGGTTCTGCATCCCGACTTTGGCAGCAATGGCTGGGTCTATCTGACCTACTCCGGCGGTGACGCCGAGGGTACCGCGACCAAGCTGGCGCGCGGCAGGCTGGAGGGCGATGCCCTGATGGACGTGGAAACGCTGTTCGTGCAGAACCGGCACAGCGATCCGGGTCGGCACTACGGCTCCAGGCTGCTCTGGCTGGACGATGGTACTTTGCTGATGACCATCGGCGATCGGGGCGTTGAGCCGGAGCGGGCGCAGGATCCATCAGATCATGCGGGCACTGTGCTGCGCCTGACCGAGGATGGCGGTGTGCCGGAGGACAATCCCTTTGTGGGCCAGGATGGCTACGCACCCGAAGTCTACAGCTATGGCCACCGCAACATTCAGGGCATTGTGCTCGACCGGGACAACAACCGCATCTGGGCGACCGAGCATGGCCCCCGTGGGGGTGACGAGCTGAATCTGATAGAAGCCGGCAACAATTACGGCTGGCCGGCGGTGTCGTTGGGACGTGACTACCGGACGCAGGAGCAGTTCGGCGACAGTGCGCGCGTGCATGAAGACGAGATGACGCCGCCAATCTACGAGATCCTCCCGACCCTGGCGCCGTCCGGTCTGGCTCTGGTTACGTCAGACGAATATCCCCGCTGGCAGGGTGATCTGCTGGCTGGCGGCCTGGGTGCTGAGCGCATCCGCCGCCTTGTCGTTGAGGACTATGAGGTGGTCCACGATGAAGAACTGTTGCTCGGCAAGGTCGGCCGCATTCGGGATGTCCGGGAAGGTCCGGATGGGCTGATCTATGTGTTGTCCGATAGGGAGGACGGCGCCCTGTATCGGCTGGACCCGGCTGAGTGGTGATCTAGGGTACCTCTGAACAACTCCTTGTGTCCTCTGCGTGGACTGAAGCGTACAGATGCAAGGCGCGTCGCGCA
>SKXG01000034.1 GCA_007128525.1 Pseudomonadales bacterium
AGGGCGCCGGGCAGACACGGCCGGTGAACTCCGGGAAATTGTTGGTTCGATGCAGGCGATCCAGCGCCTCTCGCCAGTGACCGCGATACACCAGGTCGTTCCATTCCGGAATCAGGTTGTGTATCGGGCAACCGTCGTTGGACTGACAGAAGGGCACGCCACAGTCCATGCAGCGGGCACCCTGAGCCTTCAGACGCTTCTCATCGTGATCGGTATAGATTTCCTTGTAGTCCAGCACGCGCTCCATGGCGTTGCGGTACGGCGCCGCTTCGCGCTTGAACTCCTGAAATCCTGTTGGCTTACCCATAACTGCTCCTGATCTCCCGGCTAGACCGCCTGTTTTGCCGGCTGTGCGGCCTTGTTCTTGTCCGCCTGCTGCTGCAGAACACGCTTGTAGTCGGTCGGCATGACCTTGACGAACTGGGCGACACTGGCTTCCCAGTTGTCCAGCACGCGCTGGCCAATTTCCGAACCGGTATAGGCCACATGCTTCTCGATCATGTCGCGAACCTCGGCGATTTCCTCGGCCTGTTCCAGCGACTCAAGGTCGACCATCTCCAGGTTGCAGCGCGGCTCGAACACCTTGTTCGGGTCCAGCACATAGGCAATGCCACCACTCATGCCGGCGGCAAAGTTGCGGCCGGTCTCACCGAGAATGACGACGCGGCCACCGGTCATGTACTCACAACCATGATCCCCGACACCTTCAACAACGGTACGTGCGCCGGAGTTGCGAACGCAGAAGCGTTCTGCTGCCACACCTCGGAAGTAGCACTCGCCATTGGTGGCGCCATAGAGGACCACGTTGCCGACCAGAATGTTCTCTTCGGCCTTGAACCGGCTGTTCTTGGGCGGATAGACGATGATGCGCCCGCCGGACAGGCCTTTGCCCACATAGTCGTTGGCGTCGCCTTCCACTTCGAGTGTCACACCACGGGCCAGCCAGGCACCAAAGCTCTGACCGGCGCTGCCGTTGAACTTAAAGTGGATGGCGTTATCGGGCAGCATCTGCGGGCCGACGCGCTTGATGATCTGATTCGACAACATGCCGCCGACGACGCGGTTGATGTTGACGATGGGCATCTCTGCAAACACCGTCTCGCGACCTGCCGACGACAGGGCTGGCTCGGCCAGTTTGATCAACTTGTTATCCAGCGCATGAGCCAGTTCATGATCCTGCTCGTGCTGCGCGAAGCTGCCGAGGAACTCCGGCGGCTCCTGGGCCGGCGCCAGAATGGCGCTGAGGTCCAGACCCTTGGCTTTCCAGTGATCGACAGCCGCAACAGTTTCCAGCGCATCGACCCGGCCGACCATCTCATTGACGGTGCGGAAGCCGAGTTCCGCCATAATCATGCGCATTTCCTTCGCGACCATGAACAGGTAGTTCACCACGTGTTCCGGCTTGCCCTGAAACTTCTTGCGCAGCTCCGGATCCTGAGTAGCGATGCCGACCGGGCAGGTGTTCAGATGGCACTTGCGCATCATGATGCAGCCCAATGCGATCAGCGGCGCTGTTGCAAAGCCGTATTCTTCAGCACCCAACAGGGTGGCAATGGCGACGTCGCGGCCGGTCTTCATCTGGCCGTCGGTCTGCAGTACCACGCGTGAGCGCAGGTTGTTCATGACCAGGGTCTGGTGCGTTTCCGCCACCCCCAGTTCCCAGGGTACGCCCGCGTGTTTGATGGAAGTCAGCGGTGAGGCCCCGGTGCCTCCGGTATCGCCTGCCACCACGATGTGGTCGGCGCGCGCCTTGGTGACACCGGCTGCAACGGTGCCGACACCAATTTCGGCGCCAAGCTTGACGCTGATGCGCGCCTCGGGATTGGCATTCTTCAGGTCATGAATGAGCTGCGCCATATCCTCGATGGAATAGATGTCGTGGTGCGGCGGCGGGCTGATCAGGCCGACGCCCGGCGTCGAGTGCCGGATCGCTGCAATGACCTCATCCACCTTGCCGCCCGGCAGTTCACCACCTTCACCCGGCTTGGCGCCCTGGATGATCTTGATTTGCAGCTCGTCGGCATTGGTCAGGTAGTCGATGGTGACACCAAAGCGGCCGCTGGCCACCTGCTTGATCGCGCTGCGCTTGGAGTCGCCATTGGCCAGAGGAATAAAACGCTTGGGGTCTTCCCCGCCTTCACCGGTGTTGGACTTGCCGCCGAGGCGATTCATGGCAATCGCCAGTGACTCGTGCGCTTCGGCCGAAATGGAGCCGAAGCTCATGGCGCCGGTTGCGAAGCGCTTGACGATATGCGCCTCGGACTCAACGTCGGCGAGCGGTACAGGGCCGCCGTTGGCGCCCGGCTTGAAGCTGAGCAGGCCGCGCAGAGTGCAGGCGCGGGTGGCTTCTTCGTTCGCATGCCGGGCGAAATCCCAGTAAGCATCTTCGTTGTCATTGCGCGCTGCCCACTGCAGGCTGGCAATGCTCTGCGGGTCCCACATATGGCGGTCGCCAGTGCGACGCCAGTGGAAGTCGCCCTGGTTTGGCAGTACCGGCAGCCGAACGATGTTTCGGCCGGGGTAGCCGAGCTGGTGGCGACGCTCCATTTCTTCGGCCAGCACGTCAAAGCTGACGCCCTGCACACGGCTGGCCGTGCCGGCCAGGCAGCGTTCGATAACGTCGTCCGCAAGACCGACAGCTTCGAAGATCTGCGCACCCTTATAGGATTGCAGGGTCGAGATGCCCATCTTGGCCATCACTTTCATGATGCCTTTGGCCGTGCCCTTGCGATAGGCATACACGACATCATCGTCGTTATTGATGTGGCTGGCATCGTCGAGGAAGCCATCGCGGTGTGCCTGCCACAGTGCCTCGAAAGCGAGATACGGATTGATGGCATCAGCGCCGTAGCCGATTAGCAAGCAGTGGTGATGCACTTCCCGGGCTTCACCGGTTTCGACCACCAGGCCGATCTTGCTACGGGCATGCTCGTTCACCAGGTGGTGGTGTACAGCACCAACGGCGATCAGCGCACTGATGGGCACGTTGTTCTCACTGATGTTGCGATCCGACAGCACGATCAGGCTGTGGCCGTGATTGATCGCTGCCAGAGCCTGGGCGCAGATGTCATCCAGCGCCTTGAGCAGACCAGCCTTGCCGGAGCCGCGCGGAAAGCTGATGTCGATGGTCTTGGTGGTCCAGCCCCTGTGGTTCAGGTGCTTCATCGCCGCCAGCTCTTCGTTGGTCAGGATTGGATGCGGTACACGCAGCCGGTGCGCATTGCGCTCATCCGGGTGCAGCAGATTGCCTTCCGGACCGATGTAGCAGTCCAGGGCCATGATGACTTCTTCCCGGATTGAGTCGATGGCCGGATTGGTGACCTGTGCAAAGCGCTGCTTGAAGTAGTCATAGATCATGCGCGGCTTGTCGGATAGCACCGCCAGTGCTGCGTCGTTGCCCATTGAGCCGAGCGGGTCACGCAACTCCTTTACCAGCGGCAGCAGCATGAACTGCATGGTCTCTTCCGTGTAGCCGAAAGCCTGCATGCGCGGCAGCAGGGTATCGGGGTAGAAGCCGTGCGCTTCCTCGCCCGGAACAGGCAGCTCTTCCAGCTCAAGGCGCTTGTCCTCCAGCCACTGCTTGTATGGCTTGCTGGCGGCCCATTCCGACTTTACTTCATCGTTGGGGATCAGGCGCCCCTGAGCAAAGTCGATCAGGAACATCCGGCCCGGCTGGAGCCGGCCCTTGGCGACGACACGTTCCGGATCCACAGGAATCACGCCCACTTCAGAGGCCATGATGCACTTGTCGTCGTCGGTGATGTAATAGCGGCTCGGGCGTAGACCGTTCCGGTCCAGAACGGCGCCGATGTAATCGCCGTCGGTGAAGGCGATCGATGCCGGACCGTCCCAGGGCTCCATCAGACAGGAGTGATACTCGTAAAAGGCTTTCAGCGACTCGTCCATGGTCTGGTGCTGCTGCCAGGCTTCCGGAATCATCATCAGAACGGCTTCCTGCAGCGTGCGGCCCGACATCAGCAGAAACTCAAGCACGTTGTCGAAGGTGCCGGAGTCTGAGCAGTCTTCCTCGACGATCGGAAACAGCTTCTCCAGCTCGTCACCGAACACCTCGGAACTCATGTTGCCTTCACGGGCGTTCATGGCGTTGCGGTTGCCGAGCAGCGTGTTGATCTCGCCGTTGTGGCTCATAAAGCGGTTCGGCTGTGCCCGGTCCCACGACGGAAACGTGTTGGTCGAGAATCGTGAGTGAACCATAGCCAGGTGTGACTCGAAGTCGTCCTGGTTCAGGTCTTGATAGAACGGGAACACCTGCTGCGGCGTCAGCATGCCCTTGTAGATGATGACCTTGGTTGACAGGCTGCAGACGTAGAAAAGCGTCCGCTGAGTCAGATTGCGATCGCCGCGCAGCTGGTGGGTGGCGTGCTTGCGGATGGTATACAGCTTGCGCTCGAAGCTTTCGCGGTCGAGGCCGTCGGCAGCGGCAATGAACAGTTGCTCAATGTGCGGCATGGCAGCGCGCGCAGCCTTGCCCAGATCAGCCCCGTCGACATCGGTCGGCACCTTGCGCCAGCCCAGCAGCTTTTGCCCTTCGGCCTTGATGGCGTCTTCGATGACCTGCTTGCAGTGCGCCTGGGCTTCCGGGTCGCGCGGCAGGAACACGTTGCCGGCGCCGTAGCTGCCGGCCTTGCCCAGGTCGACACCGAGATCAGCCTTGGCGACGCGGGCAAAAAACTTGTGCGGCAAGCCAGTAAGAATACCTGCACCGTCGCCAGTGTTCTTCTCATAGCCGACACCACCACGGTGCACCATGCAGCAGTTCATCTGCTCGGCATCAAGGACGATCTGCCGGCTCGGGCGGCCTTTGATATCGCAGATGAAGCCGACGCCACAGTTGTCGTGTTCATGTGCGGGATGGTAGAGGCCAACGGGGCCGGGGCGCTCAAGCAGCAGGGCTTGCGGCGCGCTCGGTAGACGACTGGTCATTGATGTCTCTCCGTTTTTTTCCAGGCACCGGTCTGCGCTGGGTAGTCCCGTCCTGGCGGCCCAGTGGGAGTACCTGCAGTGGTCCGGCTGCGTGGAGGTTGTCTGCCGTTTTGTGACCGACACCGGTGCCTGTGAGTAGGCAGGGTGCCGGAGATGTGCATCCTGGCCAGTGCCAGCCGGGCCGGGCTGGGTGCTGGCGCCGCTTTTAATCTGGGGCCCGTTTTTGCCGGGCGGCGGGCTGCTATCGAGCGGGCCTGGGTCTGGATTGACTGCCCATCGGCATGCCGAAACCGACTTGCTCCAAAGGGCGGACCTGGCAGCCACCCGCAAAAGCGGCCCGCGAATTTAGCATCCGGACGACTAATGTCAACCTGAAATAGGGCGCTTTGGTCTGACATCAGAAGCTTCAGGGGCATCTCCAGGCACCAAATTAGTGCGCTAACCAACTGAAATAACGGGTGTTTTCGGGGGCTTGTCCGTATTGCGTGGCCGGCCAGCCAACATCGCAGAAAGGCCTTCGGGAATCAAGCGGGGACGCGATACCAGTAGCGGTAGAGGGGCTCAAAGCCCAGCCCCTGATACAGCGCCTGGGCGGGTTGGTTGTCGCTGACCACTTGCAGCCAGGCCAGTTCGGCACCTTGCGTGACTGCGTGCCGCAGGGCCCGATTCAATAACGCCCGCGCCAGGCCTTGTCTGCGCCAGTCCGGATGCGTGACCAGGTCAAACAGCCCGACCAGTGGTTGCTCTCGCACCGTCAGCAGACAGGCCAGCGGCTGGTCCTGGTCCATCCAGGCGTAGAAGTCGCAAGGGAGCAGAATCTGCTTGAGCAGGGCCAGATGCAGCGGACGGCTGGCTGGTGGCATGTCGGCCAGCGTGGCGTATAGGTTCACCCAGGCATCGCGGTCCAGCAGCTTGAATGCGCCGGGCGCCAAGCTGGCCGCCTCGGCGGTCTGTGCTGCTTGCGCCCGCAGCGGCAGCGTCAAGACGTCCGTCGGTTCCACGATCTGATAGCCGCGCCGGGCCAGCAGGTCATCCAGCGCTTCGGGCGCATCAATGTCGGTCAGCCGGAAGACCGGTTTCAGACCCTGGTAACGATACCGTTGTTCGCAGTTGACGACTCTGCGCAGCAGCACATCCGGTGCAGTGACATGCAATCCAGGCAGCGTGACCACAGAGTTGGCACGCTTGGTAAATCCGGCGGCGAAACGCAGCAGCCAGCCGTCGATCAGCAACTGCTGCAGTGCTGGCCAGGCGTTCAGCGAGGCCTCTTCCACCCGGCGCGCAAGTTGGCGGACGTCTACTTTGGCGTCATCCACATGTGTGGCGGCAGGCTCGGCAGGTCCATTCGACATGTCGTGGCGTACTCTGAGTCTGTCGGCGGTCGGGAGAGGCCCGAGCATATCCTGCTGGCAGGCCTCTGACGAGTGCGGCTGGCGTGGCAGCCGCGCCATTGCGACTTGGCCCTGGTACAATGCGCGCCCCGTCCATTCACTGACTTCGACCATATATAGAGGAAGGATCGCAGATGCCCAAGAAGAACCCCGTTCGCGTTGCAGTGACCGGCGCAGCCGGTGCAATCGGCTACTCGCTGCTGTTCCGGATCGCGTCCGGCAACATGCTGGGCAAGGACCAGCCCGTCATTCTTCAGCTGCTGGAGATCACCCCGGCCCTGGATGCGCTCAAGGGCGTCATTATGGAGCTGGAAGATTGTGCTTTCCCGCTGCTGGCTGGCGTCAGTGGCACGGACAACCCGGATGTTGCCTTCAAGGATGCCGATTATGCGCTGCTGGTGGGCTCGCGGCCGCGTGGCCCGGGTATGGAGCGCAAGGATCTGATCGAAGCCAATGCTGCAATTTTCTCTGTGCAGGGCAAGGCACTGAACGACCATGCCAGGAAGCGGGTCAAGGTGCTGGTGGTTGGGAACCCCGCGAACACCAATGCGTTGATTGCGCAGCGCAATGCGCCGGACCTGTCGCCGAAGAACTTCACCGCGATGACCCGGCTCGACCACAACCGGGCCATGGCGCAGCTTGCCTTGAAGACCGGCACCCATGTCAACGATATCAAGGGCCTGGCAATCTGGGGTAACCACAGCGCGACCCAGTATCCGGATCTGCACCATGCGAAAGTCGGCAAGAAATCGGCCATGAGCCTGATCGATCAGGACTGGTATGAGAGCGACTTCATCCCGACCGTACAACAGCGTGGCGCAGCCATTATCCAGGCGCGTGGCGCATCCAGTGCCGCCAGTGCCGCCAGTGCGGCCATTGATCACATGCGTGACTGGGCGCTGGGCACCCGTAAAGGCGTGGTGCTGAGCATGGGCGTGTATTCAGATGGCAGCTATGGCATTGAGAAGGGCCTGATCTATTCCTTCCCGGTCACCTGCGAAGACGGCAAGTGGAAGATCATCAAAGGGCTCGACATCAATGAGTTCAGCCGCCAGAAGATGCGCGAGACCGAGCAGGAACTGATTGAAGAGCGCGATGCGGTGGCGCACTTGCTGCCGAAAGAAACGGCACCGAAGACCGGACGCAAAAAGAGCTGATTGGGCTCAGCCGGCACCCGGTTTCCGGTTGCCGGCGTATTGCTGCAGAAACAGGTCGGGCCGGACATGCCGGCCCGATCTGCGTCAGGCTTTGGTCAGTGGGCGTGCTGCAGGGCGATTTCACCGATGGCCAGCACCTTCAACGAGTAACCGTCAAAGCGCAACGTGGTGATTGAGCCCTCCGGCAATGACTCGGTCGCAAAGGGGGCTTCGGCAAACTCGCGGTTGACGCGCTGGAGTTCTTTTTCGCTGCACAGGTTCAGCAGAAAGTCGGCAATGATGCCGCCATGGGTCACGGCAATGACGGCGTCCTGCGGTGGTTCACGGAGTACGTTAAGGCAAAAGCTTTCGAGCCGTGCGCCGGCGTCAATGGACGAATCTCCAAACGGCGGTACAAACTTGCGGTTGGCGTTGCACTTCTCCCACAAAGCCTGAAAGTCCTCATGGCTTTGTCCCGGCAAGTCCCCCCAGTTGATCCGTTCGCGAAGCGCGGGCGTCACTTCAACGTGGAGTTTCCCGGCATCACCACCACAGTGCGCGGCAATGACATCTGCCGTTTCCGTAGCGCGCTTTAACGGGCTCGAATAAACGCAGCAGATTTCATCCCGTGCCAGCTCCTGTGCTGTGCGCAGTGCCTGCTCACGGCCGGCTGTCGACAGGCCGGGATCACCGGGCGGTATGGCGCCGTCGACATCTCGACGAATCTTGCCGTGGCGGACAAAGTGGAAGGTGGTCATAACTGCGTTCCTCCATGTGCAGGCCGGTTCTTCCGGCGTGCGGCTATCCCATCATGCGGCGCCAGCTCGGCAGATCTGAAATTCGCATATACGGGTTGCGGGCCTTGACGTCGCCGAGCGATGCCTGCGACTCCGCGCTGTAATTGTGCCCTGGCAACAGCAATGTGTCCTCCGGTAATGCCGCGAGCTTCTGCAGACTGTAGTACATCTGCTCCGGATCCGAGCCAGGCAGGTCGACCCGACCGCAGCCATCGATAAAAAGCGTGTCGCCGGAGATCAGCGTGTCCTTGACCCGGAAGCACTGTGAGCCGGGTGTATGGCCAGGCGTATGCAGGAACTCGACCTCGATGGGGCCGATTTTCAACCGATCGCCGGAGTCCACTTTGATCAGATCAGAATCCGACAGGCCAGTGACGCGCTGTACACCGTGCGCCTCGTCCTTGTGGGCATAGACTTTTACCGGATTCCGGCTGATCAGGTCGGCTAGGCCGGGGATCTTGCGCGGGCCGAAGCTGCCACCGACGTGGTCCGGGTGATAGTGCGTGACCAGGGCGGCCTTGAGTTTGTAGTCGCGTGCTTCCAGCCGCTCGAGCAGCGCTTCGATGTCCCAGGCCGGGTCGATCAGCGCCACTTCCCGGGTGCTGCGACTGCCCAGGATGTAGACGAAGTTGTGCATCGGGCCGATTTCAATCTGCTCGACGAACAGGTCACTTTGATCCATGGCTGATATCTCTGAGCGACCGGATTGCAATGACAGTACGCGCACTGAGCCGGGGCTGGCAAGCACCCCGGCCGGCAGTCAGATGTCAGGGCCGGCCAGCAGCAGCAGGCTGTCATCCAGGGCGCGCAGGGCCGTTTTACCGCCCAGTCCGGGCGGGATCAGCGCTGCCTGCTCTGGGCCCAGTTGCAGCCCCCCACACTGCAGGCCACCAAGCTGCACGCGGCCCTGGATGCCCATGCACAGTAGATGGGGCGCCTGCGGCAGCGTCAGGTCCATACCGGCACTCAGCGTTACCCGCCAGACATTGAAGCTGTCGAAACGCACGACGCGTTCCACGCGTCGGTCGGCGCCGTCGGCAAGCACTTCCGGTGCGCTGTCGGGAGGTGCGTCAATGTGCATGCGGGCGATGGCCTCCGCGCTGTCCCAGTGGTTCTGGGTCAGAACCTTCTGAGCGAAGGCAATGATCTGACGCTCATAGACCGGCGTCTGGAATTCAATCACGCGCACACCGTGCAGCAGCGAATGTGGGGTCCGGGTCGGCAGGGCGACCAGGTCGCCGACTTTTAGGGGCCGGATTGCCGTGAAGCTTTCCATAACGGCCCGCTTTTGCACTTCCTCATTCCGCAGGGCGGCGGGTAGGTCCTGCTGCCACTGCGCCAGCAAAGCCGGCGGAACCGGGTCGTTCAGGCCGATGCCCGCAGTCTGGCGGCGTTCATCGAAGCGGGCATCGATACGACGTCTGACCGCTTCGTAGTCTTGTACGGCCGTCAGAAAGGCTTGTCGCAGGCTCTGTTCATCAGCGTACTCGCGGCGTTTTTCAGGGGCCAGACCACAACGGATGCCGCCTACGCCATCTGGCCACGCCTGAGGGTCGACATGAGTGACCACATAGACTTCCTGCTTTTCTTCATGCAGCTCGAGGTACAGATCGCCGTAGACCGGCTCCGGGAGTGGGTCGAGCGTTTTCAGTAGGCACAGCTCCGATGCCGAGCCGGTCAGGCGAACTGGTGCCAGCGCCAGCACCCAGGGTAGCGGGCTGCTACCGGTGGCTGTGCAAACCTCGCTGAGACCGCGCGCCTCAATGCCGGTGTACCAGATCTCCTGGCCCCAGGGTTTCGGAATGTGGACCGGTGCCAGGGCCAGCGGTGCACCCAGATCGATCAGCGCAGCCCCATGTGCGGCTGCACGTTCACTGAGTGTCTGGTCCGTTGTGCTTGCAGTATCCAGCGGCTGGTCTGTGACGAAAGCCTGGATGCGGGTGTCGCCATCTGCCGTCAACTGCCACTCGACCTCGGCCACGAGCGGCTGTGAGGCCTGGCTGCCGAGCCAGGGGGCAGGGATGGCCCAGGCATGGCTGAATCGACCGCGACTGCGGCCTTCGCGGCGCGCAGCCGCCAGCGTCTGGTCGAGAATTTGCTCTGGTCCGGTCATCTGCTCGTGGCTTTGCGGTTACACTGGGCGACTAGCCGGCACTTGTTTGTCCGGCCTCCTTCGCGGCAATCTAGCACGGCAATCTGGCTGCCATAATAATGCACCATCACAGGCGCTATTCTGACAGACCTTAAGGCTCCGAGTTGTCCCAAGGCTCATTTTGATGATCCTGATTGAGTTAACCATTGTCCTGCTGTTGGTCCTGATCAACGGCTTTCTGGCGATGTCTGAAATTGCGCTGGTGTCTTCCCGTGCCGGACGACTGCGCCAGATGTCTGCACAGGGCGTGCGCGGCGCGCGTTTTGCACTGCGTCTGATGCGGGATCCGAACAGCTTCCTGTCGACAGTGCAGATTGGTATCACGCTGGTGGGGATATTCGCCGGTGCGTTTAGTGGTGCGACGCTGGGCGTCAAGCTGGGCGACTGGCTGGACCAGTACGCCTGGCTGGAGTCGCGGGGTCAGCCCCTTGGTATCGGCCTGATGGTCATCTTCGTGACCTATCTGTCATTGGTGGTGGGCGAGCTTGTGCCCAAGCGCATCGCGCTGTCGCGGCCGGAGCGTGTTGCGGCCATGGTTGGGCCCTGGATGTACCGGGCGTCGATCATTGCCACGCCGGCCGTGTGGGTGCTGCGACAGTCTTCCGATCTGCTGCTGCGGCCCATGGGGCTGCTCAAAGGTGCCGAATCGCAGGTCACGGAAGAAGAGGTCCGTGCCCTGATTGCCGAAGCCACGCGGGCCGGGGTCTTCGTGCCGCAGGAGCACGAAATGCTCGATGGCGTACTGCGGATCGCGGATCGCAGTGTGCGGAGCATAATGACCGATCGCTCGCGCGTGCTCTGGATCGATCAGGGTGCAGGGCGTGATGAGCTGTTACAGGCGTCGAGTGAAAACCCTTCGGCCCGACTGCTGGTCTGCGATGGCAACATTGACCGCCCGTTGGGGGTCATTCACGCCAAGGACCTGCTGCCGGTGGTCCTGCGTGGTGACGAGATTCGTCTGGATGACCTGCTGACGCCCGTACTCTCGGTGACTGACGACACACCGATCATGCAGTTGCTCGAGCGCTTCAAGCGTGAGCGCACGCACGTTGCGGTGGTCCTGCCCAGCAGCAGCCAATATGTGCCTGACGCAGTGCGTACCGATGGTCTGGTGACCTTGACTGACATTCTGGAGGC
This sequence comes from Pseudomonadales bacterium, assembly GCA_007128525.1. Lineage (GTDB taxonomy): Bacteria > Pseudomonadota > Gammaproteobacteria > Pseudomonadales > Azotimanducaceae > SKXG01. The sequence continues at coordinate 11,558 of SKXG01000034.1, forward strand.
AATCGCCGGTGAGCTGCCGGAACGGGAAGCGCCAACGGAGATGTTCCTGCTGCGTCGTGCCGATGGTTCCTGGCTGGTGGACGGTCGGCTGCCCATTGATGAGTTCGAGCGGCTGCTTCGCATCGATAACCTGCGTGCACGGCCGGGCATTGAAACCGTCGCCGGCTTCATACTCGAACACCTCAGGCATGTGCCGCAGGAAGGCGAGAGCTTTGTCATCGAGCAGGCTCGGGTTGAGATCGTCGACATGGATGGCAATCGTATCGACAAGGTCATCGTCAGTGCCGAGCCGGGTACGGCAGAGCTGGCCTACCCCTGACCAAACCTGAGAATCCGAAATGAATGCAATAAACGGCTTCCTTTGGTCCCAGAAAGCGCTGGACAAGGCCTATCAGGCGCTGGTCAATGAAGAGGATGCGCGGGTCTGTCGGGACATCAGCGACGAAGCCTGCCAGGTGGTGCCGGGCAATTTCTTCCTGCAGGTGCTGACCCAGTTTCTGACCAAACTTGGCGATGCGGTGGCCAATCCGAAAACGGTGCTGGCCTGGCTGCTGAGTGCGCTCGGCGCGCCGGGGCTGTTCACGGCTTTGCTGGTGCCGATCCGGGAGTCCGGTTCCCTGATACCGCAGCTGATCATTGCCAGCTATGTACGTCTGCAGGCGGTGCGCAAATGGACCTTTGTCCTGGGCTGTCTGTTGCAGGTTGTGGCCGTACTGGGCATGGCAGGCGTTGCGCTGACCCTGTCGGGAACGGCCGCCGGTGTTGGCCTGATTCTGGCGCTGATCATGTTCAGCCTGGCGCGGGGGCTGTGTTCAGTAGCCTCCAAAGATGTGTTGGGTAAGACCGTACCCAAGACGCGCCGCGGGCGCGTGAGCGGCTGGTCGGCTGCCGCCGCCGGACTGGTGACGATGGGTGTTGGTGTGGTTTTGCTGTTTGATGCCAGTGCAGGTGACGACCGTGGGGTCTATCTGTTGTTGCTGGCCTGCGCGGCAGGACTTTGGCTGGCGGCTGCCGCGACCTATGCCATGATCCGGGAGTATCCGGGGGCGACTGAGGGCGGCGGCAATGCGCTGACAGAAGCGTGGCGACGTCTCGGTCGTCTGCGTACGGATGTGCCGTTTCGCAACTTTGTCATTGCCCGAGCCTTATTGCTGACTTCCGCGTTGAGTGCCCCGTTTTACATCATGCTGGCCCATGAGCAGACAGCGGGCGCACTGCTGGTGCTGGGATTGTTCGTCATCGCCGATGGCGCTGCCGATCTGGTCTCCGGCCCGTTCTGGGGCCGCTTTGCGGATGTCTCGAGCCGGCGCGTGATGATGGTCGCCGGGACAGCCAGTGCGCTGACCGGCATCGTCCTGGCTGTCATTGTCTGGCTGCTGCCCGGCATAGCCGGACAGGCCTGGCTGTATCCGCTGTTCTTCTTCCTGCTGGCCATCGCCCATGCCGGAATGCGGCTGGGCCGCAAGACCTATGTGGTTGATCTCGCAGGTGGTAACAAGCGCACAGACTATGTCTCTGTAAGCAATACAGTAATTGGTGTGGTGTTGCTGCTGGCCGGCTCCATTGGGGTGCTGACGGCAGTGCTGCCGGTTGCCGGAGTCATCGTGATATTGAGCCTGATCGGCCTGATTGGTGCCTGGTGGAGCGCCCGGTTGCCGGAAGTCACTGCAACGTGAATCAGATGACCGGTTTACGGGATAGACAGGTCGGAGGACGGATGATCAGAGCAATAAGCCAAGCACTGCTTTTGGCCGCGGCAATCAGTGTGATGATGGTCACTGCGGCAGTGGCGTCACCGAACCGGCTGGAAGCCCCACAAGTCAGCGTGCCGGCGCCGGAATGCCAGCTCCCCGAGCGGCGCAGTCAGGCCGATCGCGAGCAGATGTGGGATGAATTCATGATGCAAACTGACGCCTATCGCGACTGTATGAATCGTTATATTCGGTATCACCATGCCGCTTCGAATGCCCATCGTGCGGCGGCCAACGCTGCGACGGAGCAGTGGAACCAGTTTGTGCGGGACAGCATGAACGTACCGCAGGACTTCCCCTGGCCACCCGCCGAGTGACCGCCCGCTTCAGTCCTTTCGGGATGCGACGTCCGTAGTTCTCCTTATTCGACCTGCGGGATACCCGCAAACCACATACATCATTAGCGAAAATCAAGTGCCATTGTTAGGAAATGGTTTTCCATGTGCCCAGGCAGAAGGTGGCGGACGCCGGGCACTTGAGCAGTTTGTTCCTCGCTCCGCCACCCGCGCCTTCGATCGTAAATCCAACTCCTGGATAGAGAGAAGCGAGGCACGTCATGAAGAGTAAAGCAATTACAAGGGGGCTGATGTCACTCGGGCTCCCGCTGGTGTTGACCATGGGGTTGCCTGGTGGCGCCTTGGCACAGAACGCGTCAGCGCTCGAAGGCGCAGACCTGGAGCGTGCCAATGAGATTTATTTTCAACGCTGCGCGGGATGTCATGGCACGCTGCGTGGCGGTGCCACGGGGCCGGACCTGTTGCCGGAAAGAACCCTGGATCTCGGTCAGCGCCGGCTGGAGCGCATCATTGCGCTTGGTACCGAAGGCGGCATGAACAACTTTGACGGGATTCTGGATGAGCAGGAGATCTCCCTGGTCTCCACCTACATACAGATGGATCCGGTTGAGCCGCCAGAGATGTCCATCGCAGACATGCGTGAGCGCTGGAATGTGCATGTTGCACCGGAAGACTTGCCAACGAGTCCGCAACACGATCGCAACTGGGAAAACTTCTTTGTCACCATTCTTCGTGATGCCGGTCAGATGGCCATAATTGACGGCGATACCAAGGAAGTCGTTGCCAAGGTCGACACGGGCTATGCGGTGCATGTGGCGAAGGAAAGTTCTGATGGCCGCTTCTGGTACACCATGGGGCGTGATGGCCGCCTGTCAAAGATCGACTTGTGGATGGATCCGCCGCAGGTAACGGCCGAAGTATTTATCGCCTATGACGCCCGTGACGTTGCGGTATCGCACTATGGTGAATGGAAAGATCAGTACGTGATTGGTGGCGGGTACTGGCCACCGCACTTTGTCATTACAGATGCCAAGACACTGGAGCCCTTGAGGGTTGTTTCCACGCGTGGCTATGACACCGAAGGGAACTACATCCACGAAGCACGCGTAGCTGCACTGTACAACACGCCGCATGCACCGAGCTTTCTGGTCAACGTAAAAGAGACTGGACAGATCTGGCAGGTCGATTACTCCGATATCGACAACCTGCGGGTGGAGATGATCCAGACGGCAGAGTTTCTGCACGATGGTTTCTTCGATCCAACCGGGCGCTACTTCCAGATCGCGGCGAACTACAGCAACAAGATGGTTTTCGCCGACACGGTCGAACGCAAGCGCGTTGGCATGTTGAACACGGGTGAAATTCCGCACCCGGGTCCTGGCGCCAACTGGAACGATCCTGAGTGTGGACCCGTGGCAGGTACACCGCACCTGGGTGAAGGTCGCATGACGGCCTGGGGCAATGATCCGTCTGGTCATCCGGACCGGGCGTGGGAAATCTGCTTCTCGGTTGAAACCGACGGTCCTGGCCTGTTCATCCGCAGCCATCCGAACTCACCGCATGTCTGGATCGACCAGGCAATGCATCCCGAGCCCGATGTCAATCAGTGGGTCATGGTCATGAACAAGGAGACTCGTGAATTGACACCGCTGCGCGTTACCGACTTCGGCCGGGAACATGATGCTGTCGCAGTTCACATGGAATACAACCAGGCTGGTGATGAAGTTTGGGTGTCTGTCTGGGCCCGCGGTCGCGGCTATCTCGAAGAAGGCCAGATTGTCGTCTTTGATGACAAGACGCTTGAAGAGAAGGCACGGATTACCGGTCTGGAAACACCCACCGGTAAGTTCAATGTCTATAACCGCAAGAACCACGTTGGTTGAGGCGTGTGTTAGCCGGGGTCTCGCAAGGGACCCCGGCACTTTTTTGCCAGTGCCAGGCAGTAGCGCTTCTTGAGTGAGATCAGGCTCATCGGAATCAGAGGTGGATCAGGTGAAAAAACGTCCGTTGCGCAACATCACCATATGGGGTACGTC
>SKXG01000305.1 GCA_007128525.1 Pseudomonadales bacterium
GGTCCAGGCCGGTCATCTCCAGATCCATCCAGACCAATGGCGGCGGCGCTTCCTGCGCAGTGGTGTTTTGATCGGTCATGCAACGCTTGCCTGTGTCTGTTCGTTGAGACGGAGCCTAGGATACCTCTGAACAAGGTTTGACGCTGCCTGTGCAGCACCGGACGCAGATTGTATGATGCGCCTTTCCCCGGACGAAGTCGTTGCGATGGCGATCAAGCGCATTATCGAGCCTGAGCAGTTGGGCAGCCTGCGCGAGCAGGGTCAGCTGCTGCTGGCACAGGTGACCAGTCCTGCCGTGTACGCACAGGGACATATTGAAGGCGCGGTACTGGTGCCACCACAGGCGTTGATCAGCGGTCGTCCGCCCGCACTCGGTAAACTGCCGGACCTCGATCAGCTTGAGAAGCTGTTTGGCGCCATTGGATACAGCCCTGAACATCTGGTGGTGGCCTATGACGATGAGGGCGGCGGCTGGGCCGGGCGACTGATCTGGACATTGGAAGTCATCGGACACGAACGCTGGTGCTACCTGAACGGTGGGCTGCAAGCCTGGGCGCATGCCGGACTGCCGCTGACGCAGACAGCACCGGAGATCAGAGCCACGCATCCAGCGCTGCAAATCGATCCCACGCCACTGGCAGAAGCCGACGATGTGCTGCAGGCCATTGATGACGAGGACACGCTGATCTGGGATGTGCGTTCTGCTGATGAGTACGCGGGACGGCGTGTGGCTGCGGCACGCGGGGGCCACATCCCGGGTGCGGTGCATCTGGACTGGCTGGACCTTATGGATCCGGCCCGTCAGTTGCGATTGCGCGACGACATGGCGCAGCTGCTGGAATCACACGGCATCACGCCGAAAAAACGCATCATCACACACTGCCAGACCCATCACCGTTCCGGCCTGTCCTATATGGCCGCGCGCATTTTGGGCTATCCGAATGTGAAGGCCTATCACGGCTCCTGGTCGGAGTGGGGAAACGATCCCGAGCTGCCGGTTGTCACGGGTGATGAACCGCAATGAGCAACGCATTCAGCCGCCTGCAGAAACTCTTGCCACAGCACGGCCTGTCGCGACTGGTCGGCCGCTTCACCAGCGCACGGCATCCGTGGATCCGGCGACCGCTGATCAGCACGATCAGCCGCGCCTACAACATCTCGCTGTCTGGTGCTGCACGCAAGCACCCGGATGACTACCTGAGCTTTGATGACTTCTTTACCCGCGAACTGGCAGAGGGCGCCCGTCCGTTGCCATCCAACCCCAATGCCATCGTCAGTCCAGCTGATGGCACGCTGAGTCAGTGTGGTGACATTCAGGACCGTTGCCTGTTGCAGGCCAAGGGCATTCAGTACCGGCTGGGCAGCCTGCTGGAAGACGAAGACCTGGCCCGTCGATTCGACGGTGGCTGGTTCAGCACCATTTACCTGGCGCCCGCGGATTATCATCGCGTGCACGTGCCCTATGACGGTCGCCTGATCCAATCGACCGCGATTCCGGGCGCGCTATTTTCCGTCAATGGGCGTACAGAAGCCGGCATCATTGGTCTGTTCTGTCGCAACGAGCGGCTGGTGTGTCTGTTCGAAACCGAATTTGGTCCGATGGTTGTGGTTTTGGTCGGCGCGTTGATCGTTGCCAGCATCGATACCTTGTGGCACGGGCCTATATCTCCCTATCAGCGGATCGAGACGCATCAGCCGGATCTGCCGTTTGAGCGGGGCGCCGAGCTGGCTCGCTTTCGGATGGGGTCAACAGCAATCGTTATTCTGCCCGCCGGCGTCGCAGAGGCGCGCCCCGAAATCATCCCCGGTCACCGGGTGCGAATGGGTGAAACGCTGGCGGAACGTTCCGACGGGACGTGAGGCCGTTGAAAACGGCGTGCTAGGCCCGATCCTGGGCGAACGGCAGCACCTCACTGATCCGGCTGGCGCCCAGGGCCAGCATCAGCAGACGATCAAACCCCAGCGCCACGCCGACACAGGGCGGCAACCCGGCCTGCATTGCCGCCAGCAGGCGCTGGTCCGACGCCGGCACTGCCTTACCCGCCGCTTCACGCAACGCGCGATCACGACTCATGCGTGCCGCCATCTCCGCCGCGTCGCGCAGCTCATCATAACCGTTAGCAATTTCCAGACCGTCCACCAGCAGTTCAAAGCGCAACGCCACGGCAACGCCGTCCGGGTCAGTGTCAAGGCGGGCAAGCGCGGCCTGATCGGCCGGAAACGCCTCGATAAAGAGTCGCTCACCAGGGTGTGCCGCCGCCCACTGCGCGCAGGCCTGACTGAACAGCAGATCGGTCAGCTCTCGCCGGGTCAGTGATGTTGGGTCAGCGGGCGCAGCCAGTAGTGACCCAGCCGCCTGCTGCAATTGCGACAGCGGCGCCTGGGCAGGGTCCAGGTCGAAGGCCGCTGCGAACAACGTGCGATAGCGGATGTGCTGATAAGGCCCAGGCCCCAGCAGCGCGTCTACCAGTGCCGCTGTTTCCGCCATCAGCGCCGCCAGTGTCCAGTCGCGTCGGTACCATTCAATCATGGTGAATTCGGGGTTGTGCAGGCGGCCCTGCTCGTCGGCGCGAAACACCGGACCGATACGCACCATATCCGGCATGCCAGCTGCCAGCAGGCGCTTTAAATGATACTCGGGCGAGGTTTGCAGCCAGGCTTCGCGCTGGTGCAGGCGCAGGCTGTCAATGGCCGGCTCGGTGACGGTGCAGGCGCCGAGGACCGGCGTGTCAACTTCCAGAATGCCGCGTGACTGAAAAAACTGCCGCACAGCAGCCAGGTGCCCGGCCCGCTGCCTGAGTCGATCAATTTCAGCGCTGGGCCGCCAATCGTCCGTTGCAGACGAATTGGCGGGGGGACGTTCAGCAATCATGGGGGTGCCGGCGGGCAGGGCTCATTTGGCGCGGCTGACGTACTCGCCGCTACGGGTGTCGACACGGAGCTTGTCGCCGATGTCGATGAACAGCGGCACCTTGACCACCGCTCCGGTCGACAGCGTGGCCGGCTTGGTGCCACCGGTTGCAGTGTCGCCACGAATGCCTGGATCAGTTTCGGTGACGTCCAGCTCGATAAAATTCGGCGGCTCCACCGCAATGGGCAGGTCATCCCACAGCGTAACGGTGTATACCTCCTGCTCTTTCAACCACTGGCTGGTGTCACCGACCACACTGGCGTCGGCCTCAACCTGCTCAAAACTGCCGTCGGTCTTCATGAAGTGCCAGTGTTCACCGTCGTGGTACAGAAACTCCATATCCACTTCGACGACATCGGCACCGACCAGCGACTCACCGGACTTGAAGGTACGCTCCCAGATCCGACCGGTTTTCAAGTTTCGAAGCCTGACCCGATTGAAGGCCTGGCCCTTGCCTGGTTTGACAAACTCGTTCTCGACGATGGTGCAGGGGTCGCCGTCAAGCATGACTTTCAGGCCTGCCTTGAATTCATTGGTAGAATAGTTCGCCATACCTCTTCCATGTGCCCGGTTTGAAAGGCGCCCATCATACCTGTGAATCTAATACCTGTGAAAAGCGAAACGGTGGCGGCAACCTGGCAGGCCGAATTGGGCCAGGCGGTCAGCGATCCTGATGAGCTGCTCAGCTTGTTGGCACTGAGCCGTCGCGACCTGGTCGCCGCCGGCCTTGTGCTGGATCCGACAGCAGCGTTTCCGTTGCGCGTGCCGCGGCCCTTTGTGGCGCAAATGCGGCCCGGCGACCCACACGACCCCTTGCTGCGTCAGGTGCTGCCATTACAGGCAGAGCTCGAACACAGCGCCGGGCTCAGCACCGATCCGCTCGCCGAAGCGGAGGCCACGCAAAGCCCGGGCCTGATTCAGAAATACCATGGGCGAGTGCTGCTGATTGCGGCACCGGCCTGCGCCGTGCACTGTCGCTATTGTTTCCGCCGGCACTTCCCTTATGCCGACCATCAAGCATCGCAGCGCTTCCCACAACTGGCCAACATCAAAGCCGACCCCAGCCTGCGTGAAGTCATTCTGTCGGGCGGAGACCCGCTGATGCTCAAGGATGGCCCGCTGGCCGCCCTGATCAGCCGGCTGGACGAAATCGATCACCTGACCCGGCTTCGCATCCATACGCGGCTGCCGGTGGTGATTCCGTCGCGCATCACAGCAGCCCTGGCACAAAGCCTGGCGCAAACACGGCTGACCAAAACCGTGGTCCTGCACCTGAACCATCCGCAGGAGCTCAGCGCGGCCCTCAGAGAAGGTATTGCTGCATTGCGCAGCGCCGGGGTCTGGGTGTTGAACCAATCGGTCTTGTTGCGGGGCGTCAATGACCGTGTCGAGACCCTTCAGGCGCTGTCCGAGACGCTGTTCGATGCCGGTGTGTTGCCCTATTACCTGCACCTGCCCGATGCCGTGCAGGGCACGATCGAAAATCAGGAACGCAATGCCGTGCTTGAGGCCTTTTTCCCATTCGTAGGAGATGTGAGTGCCCTGAAGCTGTCCGATCAATACGACATAGTGGCAGCCAACATCCTGGCACCAGTATTGATCGAGCATGCGCA
>SKXG01000326.1 GCA_007128525.1 Pseudomonadales bacterium
ACCGTCGGCGTCAACCATATCAATCGCTCTATGGGGCTTTCGGACATTTACCCCTTTGTGCTGTCGCAACACGCACGTCATAAGCTGGCCTTTGTGCATGACTGGTTGCGACGGGGTGCGATCGGGCTTTGAACGTACAAAAACACACTCGCGTTGCTGCCTATGGCCTGATTCGCCGCGAAAGGCAGCTGCTGCTATGCAGGCTGTCGGCCCAGATGCATGACCGTGTCGGTTTCTGGACTTTGCCAGGTGGCGGCATTGAGCATGGCGAGCATCCGGAGGCGGCGATGGTGCGGGAGGTCTGGGAGGAAACAGGCCTTAACGTTCGGCCTGCTGGCGTGGCGGGCGTCGATGCCATTGTCAGTGAGCGGTCGGGTGAACGTTTCCATGCCATTCGGATTATTTATTACGCTGATGTCCTGGGCGGATCGCTGGCCCATGAACAAGACGGCACCACAGACCTCTGTCAGTGGTGGGCGCTCGACCAGGTGCCCACGCTGCCTTTGGTAGACCTGGTCGAAACTGCCCTGCCTTGGGTTTCACGCTGACGCCTGTGCGGGTTTAACTGCTATATGAACAGCTTCCCAGATCTCACAGATGGTGTTCAAATGGCTAGGCCGATTGACAGAGGAAGGGTTCGATGGAAGCCAACTGTCACTGCGGTTCTGTGTGTTTTGAAGTCTCGCGGGATCCCGTAGATATCTTTGACTGCAACTGCTCGATCTGCAGGCGCCTTGGCACTCTGTGGGCCTACTTTCGCCCCGATGAAGTGCAGCTCGTGCGCGGCTCTGGCCACACCGACGTCTATCGCTGGGGACCGCAGCACATCGAGTTTCACTCCTGCCGCACCTGCGGCTGCACAACCCACTGGCAGTCCACTTCAAATCCCGATACGGCACGCAAAATGGGTATTAATGCGCGTCTGATGGATGCATTGGATCGGTCGTCAGTACGGTTATGGCAAATCGACATGGGCGAGAGCGGCATCTTTTGGCCGCCGGCTTCGCCGGAGCCGGATAGGTCGGGTCAAAAATAAGGGCACATGTCCGAGTCAGCGGAGACGCTTATGCCAACTGTAAAGCAGCTCTCTCGAGTGATCGGCGTCAGTGACATGCAGGCCGCCAAAGATTTCTATGTGTCGGCGCTGGGCTTGGAAGTGACCTTTGAGTCCGAACATTGGATCGACCTCAGTTGCGGCAACGGATCTATAGCGTTGTCGCCTAATTACGGGCCACGCTCAGAGGGCAAGGAGGGCGTGGAGCGGACAAAGATCGTGCTCAGTGTCGACGGCCTGGATGACTTGGTCTCGCACATTGAAGGCCTTGGCGGCAAAGTCGTGCATGTCTCGGATGATCCCAATGCGCCGGTTCGGGTCGTGCACATTCTGGATCCGTATCAGAATGTGTTTCAGTTGTCAGAGGCGCGTGCTTAACAGGAGAGCGCCATGTCACAGCGACAGATAGAGAACACCATCCCCGTTCTCGAGATCTCGGATCGGGCACGAAGCCTGGCATTCTATCGGGACGTTCTTGGATTCGCCCGTGAATGGGACACCGGCTCTGTTTGCTCAATTTCCCGGGATGGATGTCGCATCATGTTGATGGTGCAGGAAAAGCCGGGCCCGGGTACCGTCTGGATCGGGTTGGAAGGCGACGCGATATTTGCAGACGTTCAGGAGTCCGGTGCCAAGATTCTGCAGCAGCCTTCGAACAAACCCTGGGCGCGCGAAATGAAGGTCTTTGATCCAGATCGAAACATTGTCTGGCTGGGTACGGATCCGGGCGGGACGACTCAGTGTCCTTGATTCTTGTCCGCCATGGTCCAGTGTCTCCTGACTCTAGAGTTCCCCCATCTGAGTGGCCGCTGACCAGCAAAGATAAGTGCGAGGCGCTTGCGGCATCACTGCCGGATCTTCCCGTTGTCTGTAGTGACGAGCGAAAAGCGATTGAGACGGCGCGTGCTATGGGCCGTATCAATATTGGCAGTCGCTCCAGATGCCGGATGCCTATGAAGTCGTGGGTGATCAGGTAAAAAAGATAATATGAAAGCAATGGTACATGAGCGCTATGGCCCGCCAGAGGTTCTGGCACTGAAAGAGATCGAGCAGCCAGTTCCGAAGCGTCATGAGGTGCTGATCAGAGTCCACGCAGTGGCTATCAATGATTGGGACTGGGCAATTCTAGAGGGTAAGCAGCTGATTAATAGGCTTCTATACGGTGTATGGAAACCCAGGCTCACGATCCTTGGTTGCGATGTAGCAGGCCGGTGCATTGGCTGTGCAGGGGTTGATTGATCTAGGCGGATTACAGCAAGGACACAAAGTCCTGATCAATGGCGCCGGTGGCGGCGTAGGTACCTTTGCCATTCAACTGGCGAAACTGTGTGACGCCGAAGTCACTGGTGTCGACAACACGGCAAAGCAGGACTTTCTCCAGTCGCTGGGCTTCGATCATAGCTTGGACTATACCGCGGTCGACTTTACCAAGAGGGGCGAGATGTACGACCTTATCCTGGATACCAAAACGAACCGCTCGCCGTTCAGCTATGCGCGTGCCCTAAAGCCCGGTGGCTCGTATGTGACTGTGGGTGGCTCCATTCCCCGAATCATAGCCTGTCTATTGCTGGCGCCCTGGATCAGGAGGATGCACAAAAGGAGCATTCGAGTACTGGCCCTTAAGCCGAACAAAGGCCTCCCATATCTGCTGGAACTCTTCGAAGCTGGAAAACTCATGCCATCTATGGATAAGCCATTCCAGCTGCCTGAGCTAAAGGAGGCGTTCCAGCGCTTTTCGGCAGCAGAGCACCTGGGCAAGTTAGTGATTTCAGTAGCGGGTGCGGGCGTCCGAAATTCAAATTGAGCGGGATGTAATGTATGTAGCGCAAAGCTGTCGACCTAACATGGAGGTTGCAACATGATTGTCATCGATCAGCGTCAGATGAATCTGGATTAGTCGGTTGCTATTATCGACGCATTACGGGTGGCTGAGTATCAGGACGGAAGCAAAGGAGTCGGATAGATCAGATAGACAGGTATCCTTGAACGTCGTCGTATTCAAGGACTCTCATGAGCCTGCGGAGCAAGAAACATGAACAACGAAGAGCCGCAGCGCCAAGATTCCGATTTCTACTTCAGAGTTCCTGACGAGGCGAAAAGCGACTTCAATGAGCACCAGCGCCGGATCGCAAGGCGCGTCGCAGTGGTGGTGGCAGCCTCGTTGCTGGTCATCATTCCAGTCTTTCAGGCATTCGATTACCTCATCTACGATGACAGTGAGTTATTCGGTCATCGTAATGCTGTATTACGTATGCCGATGATGGCACTGGCTTTGACCGTGCTGGGATTTTGGTGGTCTCGGCCACACGGCGGGTGGCCTCGCCCCATGACGCTGCTGCTGGCTTTTGGGCTGATGACGATGATGGTGGGCATTCTCGGCAATGCCCACTATATGGACGACCTGCTTGCTGCTCAGATTCACGCAGCTGAGGGGCTGATCCTCGTCATCGCAGCGGTTTCTGTTTGCGCTACTCGTGGTTTACGTGACATCCCCGTCATCTATGGGCTACCTCTGCTTGCGCTCCCTTTTGTTCTGACACACTACGGGGTGCCATTGGCGGAGTTGGCGAGGCATCTCATCTATCCGCTGGCCATGCTGGTCGTGGCTTGTATTGTTGCCGAGCTGATTTACCAAAGTTACGCGGAGAGCTTTCTGGCCTCCCGGCGCCTGCGCCAGCATGCGCTGACCGATCCGTTGACCGGTCTGCTCAATCGTCGTGCCATGGATGCGGAGTTGAAGGTGGCCCAGTCTCGCGTCAACCGCCATGGCGAAGGCTATGCGCTGATTATGGCCGACCTGGATCGATTCAAAAGGGTTAACGACGAATATGGTCACGATGTGGGTGATGAGGTGCTGTTGGATCTCGGACGCAGACTGCAGCGATCAATCCGAGCTGAAGACCGCCTCGCGCGCTGGGGAGGCGAGGAGTTTCTGATTTTGATCCAGGATACCAATCAACAAGATGCTTTTCTGATTGCCGAAAAGCTGCGCCGTGCCGTGAAAGACACCCCTTTCGTCACCAGTGCAGGTGAGCTGCCAATTACCATCAGTCTTGGCCTTGCCCTGTACCAGAAGGAAAGTCCGGTCGAGGCGGTGATCACTCGGGCCGACCAATCTCTATACCGGGCCAAACAGAACGGCCGGAATCAAACCCAGACCGGATAGCTATGCGCTCGCTCAATATTAGCTTTAGCTGCCTGGCGAGGTGCTCTGGTCTCCGTGGCCTGGCGCATTGGTTGAGTTCTCCGAACCCGCATCGAAGCTCACTGGCAACGGTGCGCCCTCATACGTGAACTCGTTTACTGCGGCATCGTAGTCGAAGTCGTCTGCTGCTGCCGACGGCTGCCATAGCGGGGTGAGAATCGAAAGCGTGCCTTGAACCATCATGATTCTACCTCTTCAGTTGAGTTGCTCTTGAGGGACGCG
>SKXG01000321.1 GCA_007128525.1 Pseudomonadales bacterium
GGCCTATAGGACCGAACCCGCGGGCCTTTGGCCACTTCGGACATGGGGGTTCGCTGGGCTTCGCTGATCCAGACGCCGATATCGCTTTCGCATACCTGACAAACCGGCCGGGTCAGCGCTTTCTCGCCTCACGCGCCAACAGGTTGATTGAGGCGCTATACCAGGTGCTGTGAACCGAAGCGGGCTTAGCTACCAGCGGACTTGCAGCCTAAGGCCGTAGCCACGATAGGGTGCCGCTTCAGGCTGGCCATGAAAATGCCCATCCGCGCCTTGGTGTCGCTGTTGGGACGGGCCGAAGTAACCAATAATGGGCTGCAAATCTGTACTGGCATTGCGTCCCAGAACGCGCTGCGTTAATCGGTTTGCCCAGCCCAGTGGATCCGTGGCCAGAAAGACAGCACGGTCACGAAGCCGCACTTCGCCACGGCGTTCGACACGCGCCTGCGTCTGCTCGTGCCAGCGCAGAAAGTAAAAGCCAACCCCGGTGCCAACCACCGGGGTAATAAACATGTCCTGTACCGAAGGCCGTTCGAAAATGGCCTCGGCGCCGAACTCGAACAGGGTCGACAGCAACACCGAATACCAGAAAGCCTCCCAATCGCCAAAACCGCGACGTTTGGCCCGCACATAGTAGGTGGCGCCCCAGTAGGGATGCAGGACATAGTTGATGTAGTGCTTGTCTCTGTCCCAGGCCGGGCTGCGGACATTGTCCCACCAGCTGCTGATGCTGGTGTCTTCCTTCTGCTCGTCGCTCCACTCGGTGATGGACTCAGGCAGCACAAAGAGGATGCCGATGATGGCGAACTGATAGCCGAGGAAATAGTAGGTGTCCTGCCGGATGCCCGGCCGGTCCGGTTCATCCGGAATCGGCGCCAGGGCCGGGTGCAGCACAGCTTCGGTTCTGCCCGCGGCGCCAATGGTGTCAGCATACTGGCTCCCTGGCGCCGGCTGGTAACACAGCCGCAGCCCACTGGCGGAAGTCGGGCAGCGGCTGAGTTCTGACCCGGCCGACCAGGAGGCCAGCACCGGTGCTGGCTGCAGCAGGAAAGCGACCACCAGGAGCGTTAGGACAAACCAGTGCGTTGCGTTGATCGGCAAACCGTCTCCCCGGGGAACTCGCGACATTGAACCGGCCAGCTGGCTGGCAGCCCGGCCCGCATTCTACTGTCCTGTCGTTGCTATGCCCAGCCAGCGCCGGCCCTTTGGAGCGGCAATCGTGCTGGGCAAGGGGTCAGTCGCGGGCCGGACCGCCAGGACCGGCCATCGGCGGCGCCCCCATGGGCGGTCCGCCCCCTGACCCACCGCCCGGGCCCATTGCTGGCGGGTCATCCTCATCGTATCCCTTGTCGATCCGGCGCACGTCCGGAAACAGCATGCCCAGTACGAAGATGCTGATCGCCAGCAGGGCGGCACTGATGAGCAGCGCCTCCTGAATGCCGATGAACTCCGCCGCGGCACTGATCGGAATCACGCCGATTGGCATCATGCCCATGGCCATCATATTGATGCTCATGACACGCCCCCGGATCTCCGGCTTGACGGTGAGCTGGACGATACTCATGTTCAGGGCGCCATAAAGCCCGCTGAAGATGCTGGTGGCGCCGCCCAGCAGCATGGCCAGCCAGAGCCGGTCAGAGAAGGCGAAACCCACCATCAGAACGGCCCAGATATAGGCCGTGACGAACAGGATCAGCCCCTTCTTGCCGACATCCCCAATGCGCGCCAGGATCAGCGAGCCGACCAGTGCGCCGGCGCCCATCGCGGTCATCAGCAGACCCAGATCCTGGGGTCCCCCGCCGATGACATCCTGGTTGAAGGCGGGCAACAGGAAAGAGATGGTGAAGCCAAAGGTCATGGGTATGAAGCCAAGGATCAACAGACCCAGAATGACCTTCTCTTCCTTCATATAGCGGAAGCCTTCTGCGACATCACCGATCATGGTGGCGCCTTCGGCGCGTTCCGCCGGATTGCCGTGGTAGTTGAGCTGCCAGGTGGCGATCACGGCGCACACGTACAGGCCGGCGATGATGAAAAAGACCACACCCGTGCCTTGCATGTGGGACGTGCCCAGGGTTGCAAAGGCTGCAATCAGCATCCCCGCCAGGGCCGGACCCAGAATTCGGGACAGGTTGAAGGTCGCGCTTTGCAGCGCCATGGCATTGACCAGCGTCTTCTGGCCGACGATTTCCGGGATCAGCGAGGTCCGGGCTGGCATGGACATGGCCATGACGGTGCCGTTGAAAAGACCGAAATAGATGAAATGCCAGAACGTCACATGACCGGTGTAGACGATGATGGCCAGGAACAGGGTCGCTGCAGCGTTGAGCATCTGCGCCAGGATCATGACCTGCTTTTTCTTGACGCGGTCGGCCAGCACGCCGCCCAGCAGCGAGAAGACGAAAGACGGCATCATGAAACTCAGCATGACCCAGGTCAGCGCCAGCGGTGAGCTGGTCATGTCGTAGATCAGCCAGCCCCGCGCCACCATTTGCATCTGCATACCGAAAGTGGCCGCCAGATTGGCCACCCACAGATAGCGGAAGTCCCGGATGCTGAGGGCCTCAAACATGCTCGGCCGGGCCGGCGCCAGGGCGCCGTCGGTTGTCTCTTCTGCATCTGATTGCGCACGCATCGGGCTGGTTCTCGATACAGCAAGGCAGTCTGTCCGGTCCCGCAACGGGACCGGACGTTGTCGCAGTCAGGATGGAGGCCGTGAGTGGCGCGGCGTGGACTAGTTAAATGCCGCGGCAAACAGGGTGCGCGTATACTCCGCCGTCGGGTTGGCAAAGACCTGCTTCGAAGGCCCCTGTTCGACGATGACACCATTGCGCATCACGATCAGCTCATCAGCCAGCGCACGCACCACTTTCAGGTCGTGACTGACGAACAGATAAGCCAGGTTGTGCTTCTCCTGCAGATCACGCAGCAGATCCACAATCTGAGCCTGTACCGACATGTCCAATGCCGACGTCGGCTCATCCAGAACTACGAATTTCGGTTTCAGCACCATAGCACGCGCGATGGAGATGCGCTGTCGCTGGCCGCCTGAGAATTCATGTGGGTACCGGTCGTACATCTCCGGCAGCATGCCCACTTCATCGAGCACTTCCATCACACGCTCACGTCGCTCCGCCTTGGACATTCGCGGATAGTGCACCAGCAGGCCTTCTTCAATGATCTGGCCCACGGACAGACGCGGCGAAAGGCTGCCGAAGGGATCCTGGAAAACGATCTGCATCTCCGCTCGCAGACCTTTCAATTCCTTGGTGCGCTTGGTGTGTATGGGGTCGCCTTCAAAATAGATGCCGCCGTTCGAGGCAATCAGGCGCAGCATGGCCAGACCTAGCGTGGTCTTGCCGGATCCGGACTCACCTACCACACCCACGGTGTAGCCACGCCTGACGCTCAGGCTGACGTCCTTGACTGCAGTCAGGTACTGCTTGCTGCCGAACCAGCCCTTGGAGATCGCATATTTGATCGTCAGGTTCTCCACCCGCATCACTTCCGGCGCATCCTTCGGCGCTTCAGCGGGCTCGCCGCTGGGCTCGGACTCGATCAGGTGCCGGGTATAGGCATGTTTCGGAGAAGCGAAGACCTCACGCGTATTGCCGGCCTCAACGATTTCTCCTTCGTTCATCACGATGACGCGCTCGGCCAGCGTTCGTACAATGCCGAGGTTGTGCGTAATCAGCAGCAGCCCCATGCCCAGCCGTTGCTGCAAGTCTTTGAGCAGATCGAGGATCTGCGCCTGAATGGTGACATCCAGAGCCGTGGTCGGCTCATCCGCAATTAACAGCTCGGGATCGTTGGCCAGTGCCATGGCGATCATCACGCGCTGGCGCTGACCACCCGACAGCTCGTGCGGGTAGGCGTCGAGCCGGCTCTCGGCATCCCTCAGGCCGACCAGATCCAGCAACTCCAGCGTCCTCGAGCGGGTTTCTACCGGCTTCATGCCCTTGTGGATCACCAACGCCTCACCCACCTGCTTGGCAATGGTGTGCAACGGATTCAGTGACGTCATCGGCTCCTGGAAGACCATGCTGACGCGGCCACCACGCGTCTTGTGCAGCGTCTTTTCATCGCAGCCGATCATCTCCAGGCCCTGAACCTTGATGGAGCCCTGCGGGTGTGAAGCCAAAGGATAGGGCAGCAGCTGGAGGACAGAGAGTGCGGTGACGGACTTGCCGGAACCGGATTCGCCGACCAACGCCAAGGTCTCACCCCGTTCGATGTGAAAGCTGACGCCCTTGACGACATCCTTGGATCCAAATCGAACCCAGAGGTTCTCTACCTCCAACACACGCTCTGCCACGGTTTACGTCTCCTGAACGGCGCGGCGGGGGTCGAACGCATCGCGAACGCCCTCACCGATGAAAATAAGCAGGGTCAAAATGATGGCCAGCGAGAAAAAGCCGGTCAGACCCAGCCAGGGTGCATGGATATTGGCGCGCCCCTGCTGCAGCAGCTCGCCCATGGAC
>SKXG01000210.1 GCA_007128525.1 Pseudomonadales bacterium
GTCCGCCAGCCGCGCGACGACCTGTTGAGCGACATCGTCTCCGCGCAAGTCGACCTGGGCAATGGCCCCGTGGGTTTGCGGCTGCATGAGGAGCTGGCCATTTGTGAAGTGCTGATGGTGGCTGGCAATGACACCACCGCGAATGCCTTGTCGCTGGCGATGCTGCGATTGATCGAACGGCCCAGCCTGACGGCATACTTGCGAGGCGATGCGGACAGTATCCGCAGGTTTGTCGAGGAATCGCTGCGCTATGAAGGATCAGTCCAGAACAATCTGCGGGTCGCGGTCGAGGAAACAGTGCTGGGCGACGTCACCGTCCCACAGGGTGCGCTGCTACTGTTGTGCTGGGCCGCCGCCAACCGAGATGAACAGCAATTCGCGCATGCCGATCAGTTCGATATTGATCGGTCTGGCAACAACAAGCATATGGCCTTCGGGCAGGGCATTCACACCTGCGCCGGCGCGTCCATCGCGCGGCAGGAGTTGTATGAGTCGATGGCCGCGCTACTCGCGCGCATGGGCAACTTTGGGTTGATCGGTGCCGCCAGTACGGCGGCGGTGCGCCGAGTCGGCGGCATCGTCACCCATGGGCCCGAACGCCTCGTGATTGGCTTCGACAAGCGTCTAGCATCAGACGCCCGGGCGCGCAGCAAATAGCGGCCCGCCCAGGTAGCGCGGGAGGTTCAACGCTTCGACTGCAAGGAAATCCAACACATCCGCTTCCAGGCCCGGCTTTGCCACCAGCAAATCTCGGCAAACCGCCTGCAGGCGCAGCGCCGAGGGCGGCTCCAGCGCGGCACGGCCGGCCACGCCTTCGTCGAGCAGTCGCCTCAGGACCGATACCGCGCCCAGGCCGGTCAACACCGGCTTCATTCCGCCCTGGCGCAGCACGCGCACGACAAGCGCCAGCCATTCCTGCGGCGCCGCATCCGACCGTAACACTTCCACCACCTGCGAATCTGCAGTGGCAGGCGGCAGCGCCAAGCCGATAACATCCCCCGCCTCGATGGCGCCCGCCGCACCCGAGCTGTCCACCGTTACTAGGCGGGCCTGGGTCGGGCCATCGATCCCTTTGTAATCCAGCCGGATCTCCCCGGCTCCGGCTCCGCGCTCAGCCACCACTGGCACACCGGCACGTGCCATGGCCGCAACCACGGGATGATCCCCACCCATATCCCTCCCCACCGTACAGGACATGGCCGTCGCCGCATCGGCAGGCCCGGGCAGCTTGGCGGCCTTGCGTTCGCTGAAGAAGTGCTGCTGCAAGGCCGCCGCCTGCGGCGAGCGCATCAACACGGCCACATACGATGCCTCGCGTTTTATGCCCTCGCACAGCGGCAAGTGCATTGATGCTTCAACCAGGTCGATCGCCCGTTGCACGGCTAGGAAGCCGGGCATCCGGGCTTCGAAGTCGCGCCGCGCGGCCTCGAACATGCCGGCGGCGCAGGACGCTGGATCTACGGCAGTGTGACCGACACGGCGAATTGCCCGCTGCTCCGCACACTGTTGCTGCGCAAACACAATAGCGCCTTCCAGCAACCGGTCTGGCGGCACACACTGATCGACGATCGACCACGCAAGCGCCTGCTCGGCGGTAATGCGGCGGGCGTGCACCAGCAGGTCAAGGGCGATCGCGGCACCCGCCAGGCGCGCCAAGCGCTGCGAACCACCCACGCCCGGCAACAGGCCCAGGCTAACTTCGGTAAAGGCCAGCAAGGTGCCGGCAGCGGCCACCCGGTAATGACAGGCCAGCGCCAGCTCCAGGCCGCCGCCAAACGTCGTGCCGTGAATGGCAGCGATGACCGGAATGGGCAAATCCTCGATGGCGCATAAGCCGCCGGCTATGTCCAGAGCCAGCACCTTCTCGGGCATCAGGCCGAACTCGCGCAGATCCGCACCCGAAATAAAGGTCTTACCCGCGCAGGCAAGAATCAGTGCCTTGGCACCGTCCGACAACGCCTGCTTGTAGCCCGCCTCGATGCCATGCCATACGGTCGAGGACATTGCATTCACCGGTGGGTTGTCGATGGTGACGACGGCGATACCGCCATCACGACATACATATTCGGTCACCGCGTTCAACGCCGTCATCGGGGCATGGCCTGTTGCAGGTCGTAATATTCGCGCCAGGCAGCGACCTTGCCGTCACGCACTTCAACCACCCCAACAATCGGCACCGTGGCCTGCTTGTCGCCGAAATACAGGCTATCGACGCGTTCCAGGAAAACGAGGTTGCCAGCCCGCGCAGCGGCCAGCACTTTCATCTCCAGCCCCGTGGCGTGACCAAAGTGACGGCTGATGATCTTGAGAATATTGGCCCGCCCCTTGATCGGCGTGCCCATCATGCTGTGTAGCACGCCATCGACCGTGAAATCATCGGCAATGCGGGCGAAATCCAGGCTTTCCCAGGTGCGAACCTTCGCCAGCACGTCATTAATCAGCGGATCCTCGTGCCGGGTGATCGCCACATCAGCTCTCCCTTGCCGTGGCTCATCAAGGCCAGATATCGCCGCCCGGCACCCATTTGGCATGAAATCCAGTCGGCACGCGCAAGGGTATGCGAACCTTGGCGACCGGACCGTCACCAATGGCCTGGGCATTGAAAATGAAGCAATTGGAGCGAAAGTCATCCTCGTTGGTGACCAAGGTCAGCACATAGCCGTCATCTTCGGCCTTGGCGCCCTCACGCGGCGCGAACGGCGATTCCGTGCCGTAATTGCCCGGGCCGTAATCGCAGATCTCGCGCGACAACGTCTCGTGGTCATACTTGACCAGCCCCTTGAATAGCAGGGTTTGCGTCTCCTCGGACATCAGCTGGTGATAGGAATAGCGTGTCTTGACACCACAGAGATTGGTGTCGGGCAAACAGAACTCCACATTGAGATCGTCGAGTTGCTCTTCGCGCACCTCGCCCGTGCGTAAGTTCATACGCCAGCGGCGCAGATGGGCACGGTAGCGCAAGTAGGCCAGCATCGACCCCAGGCGCCCTTCCGCCGGATCGCGCCTGATGGAGGGATCCGGCTGGAAACAGCCGTCCATCACGATCCAGTCGCCCTCCTCCCAGGCATTGACCATGTGCAGCACATAGCCCGGCTCGAATTCAAACCACCGGATATCAGCAGTGCTTCCATAACGTGGTACGACCGCATAGCGGGTCGGCATATCACGGTGGAAACTTAGCACCCGGCGGCCTGTCTGGCGCAGCGCCTCAGCGTCGTGGAACAGCGGGAAGTCGTGCAGAATCGTGTAGTGCGTCGTGAAGCTGAGATCGTGCGGCAAGCGCGGGCCAGGCAAATCGATTTTCAATTTATGCGCCAGCCGGCCAGCCGCATCGAATACGTAGTAGCCGAGATCTGAGCGGAAATCACCATAATCGAAGGCCAGCAATTCGCCAGTCGCGCGGTCCACCTTGGGGTGCGCCGACAGGGTGGCATCGAGGGCGCCGCCAAAATCCTGCAGGCCGCTCGTGTCCAACGTCTGCGGATCCAGCGCGTTTACGGCGCCCGCGTTGTACCACAAGGCCAACAATTGCCGGTTGTGCCAGATGATGTCGGTGTTGCCGGTGTCCTTGCAATACTCGTTGTTATGCGCGCGGCTGGTGTCCACAGCCGACAGGTCGAACGGCCCCATGACGCCAGGCAACTGCGGGCCGCCCTTGGCGATCTCCTCGGCCAACGCCGGGGTCTTCACCCATTTGCGGATGTAGCTGGCCTTGCCATCGCGGAAATACAGGCCATGCACCATGCCGTCGCCATCGAACCAGTGATAATCGCCGGGCGGCGCAAATACCGGGTTGGGCCCAGTACGAAGATAGGCGCCATAAAGATCGCGCGGTATCTCGCCATCCGCTTCCAGATCCACCACCGTGGCTTCGGTGGTAACGGGGGTATGCAGGCCGCGCAGATACGGATTATCGAATTCCGCCGACCAAGTGGGCCGATCCGGCGGATCTTTGAAACTTTTGCGTAATGCCATCTTGCGTCTCCCGGGAGCGGTAGCTGACGCACGTTCTTGCCCAGCCTGGTAGCTCCTCGCGCTTTCACGTGACAATGAACATACCTTTCACACTCGTACTTTTCAATCCACTAGCCGACGCATGCCCACGCGACATGAACAGGGTTACCAGCCGGATAAAACAGACTTACACGCTTGCTTATCAGCGTTCAGCGGCGTCTGAACGCGACATAAGGCGAGCGATCGAGCCGCAGCCCAAGCGCCGATTCCCCTCGCTGCGCTATGCTCGCGCGACCTTGTGCCGGCCTACTCGGCCGGCGTGGCCGAGGCCTGCCGGCAGATCGTGGAGACCCCCGACCGATGCTGCGCGCCACACCAGCCGCAGGGCGCTAGGTCGAATGCCGATTCCCTCGACGTCAAGACCTCATGGGCGATCCCGGACAGCCAGCGGCTGACACATTGAAGGGGGATTGGGTGCTGCAGTCAGCATCAGGATGAGAAGGTAGGGCTGAAAGCGCA
>SKXG01000153.1 GCA_007128525.1 Pseudomonadales bacterium
CAGCCGGTGGCTCGTAACAGGCTGCCAGCAGGCTGCCCAGGCCCAAAATGACGACCCACTTGAGTCCTTTGATCATCGTCCAGCCTCCTTCGCTTGCGCGCTGCAATGAGCGCCGACCCACCAGATGCTAACAGGTCGCAGAAAAACGATCAGACGACCGTTTTCAACGGCCTGCTCGCAGCCGGATCCGCCTTGTCGTGCTTTACTGGCCGACTGATCATGGAACCTTTGCAGCCCAGCTATCGTGTAAAAGAGGTCATGCTGATCCCGTTTCGACGCCCACAGCGCTCTGCCAAAGCAGAGACCTTCGACCACCAGATGCGGCCCCATCTGGCGGGTCTGTATCGTTTTGCCTATCGCTTGTGCGGACATCGTGAAGACGCCGAGGATCTGGTGCAGGACGTACTGATCAAGCTGTACCGCCGCCCCGAGGACCTTTCCGGGCTGGAAGATCTGGGCCCCTGGCTGCACCGGGTGCTCTATAACCAGTTCGTCGACCAGACACGTTACCGGGCGCGCAGGCCCGCCCTGGATCAGGGCGATGCGCAGCTGGCTGACCTGGCAGCGCCCGAAGACCCAAACGCCGCGGCGGAAGTGTCGGAGTTGAGCCAACGCATTGATCAGGCCCTGCAGCGGCTTTCCGCAGATCAACGTGCGCTGGTTGCGCTGCACCTGATTGAGGGCCACACGCTCGACCACCTGGCCACCGTGCTGGATACACCGGTCGGCACCCTGAAGTCCCGCCTGCACCGCGCCCGAGCACAACTCCAGGAGCAGCTCCAACCTGCCCACATGGAACCTTCTGCTGCCGGTCAGCGTGATACACCCAGAAGCGCCTTTGAAGAGGCGAAATAGTTCAGCACAGCCCGGAATACGATCATGACGAACAGGCACACAGCAACCGACGACCAGGCACAACTTGATGCGTTGCTGCGCCGTCACCAGGTGCCCGCACCGAGCGCAGACTTCGAGGAGCGCGTTCTGGCAAAGGCGCATCAGGCAACCGCAGCTGGAGGTCGGCAGCGTACCTATTGGCAGGCATTCGGGTCGGGCGCTATCGCCGCTTCGCTGGCGGCGCTGACGCTGTGGCTGACGTTGAGCCCGGGGTCTCCCGGTGAGGCGCCAAGCCAGATACCGGGACAGATGCCGGCAGTTGCACAGATTCAGATGACCGAGCATCAGACGCGGCAGTTGCAGCTGGTATTCGACAGCCGCACCAGCACTGAGGCCACAGTCAGCATTGAGCTGGCTGACAACCTGCAGCTGAGTGGATTCGGTAATCAGCGCCACATCGAGTGGCGCACTGAGCTGGTCGAGGGCCGCAACCTGCTCGAGCTTCCCGTCGAACTGCTCGACGCCAACGACAGCATGGTCCGGGTTGCGCTGCGCGATGACAGCGATCGCATGCAGGCCATGGAGATCAAGATTCAATCAATACCGCCGACTTCGGCGTAATCCTGAGGAGGACAATCCCTATGTTCCACACTAACGTTAGCATCCTGTCCGCGACACTGTTGCTGTTCGGGGCAGCCATGTTCAGCGGTCCGACCTGGGCAGAAGACCTCGACGGCACATTGAGCCTGGTTGACGAGCAGGATACGCCGTCCGATGTCATGCAGCGCATCGAGCTGCCGGAAGGCGCGGCCGAACAGGCCCAGGAAGCCGCTGCCTTTGGCCTCAACACCGCTGAGCAGGCTCGCAGCGGTGAGCAAGGCAACATCATGCGCGAAGAAGGACGACTGCTCGGAGAGCGCACTGCCGAAGAAGCCCGCGAACGGGGTCGACAGATCGCTGATGACGCACGCCAAGGCAACCGCGGCGAGCAGGTCAGAGAGTCCATCACGGATCGCGAAACCGGCCCCGGCCGGCCCACCGTTCCGCAACGACCGGAGCTGCCTCAGGTACCTCAGCCACCTGCAGCCCCCTGACAGTAACCGACAACCAAGCCCCGAAGTGCCGACTATACTCATAGTCGGCACTTTTTTTCGTATGGCCGGTGGAAGAAATCTGCACCTGCCGGCGTCCTGTACACGAAACCCCCAGACAGTAAGGAGTCGTCTTGTTGAACACACGTCCATATCTCAGGCTGTGGTGCACCTTACTGTGCGCGATGTTCCTGACGTTCGGCGCTGCTGACGGTTATGGCAGTCCCAGCGAGGCCTTCCAGCAAGCCCGCGAAGCCCACGGTGATGGCAACCTGCCTCTGGCAGCCGTGCTGTTCCTCGAGGCACTACAGCAGCGTGAAGCAGAGCCCGAGGGGCCCGGTCCAAGCCAGCAGGCAATCCGCTACAACCTGGGCGTCACATTGTTTCAGCTCGGCGATGCCGAGTCTGCGGCAACCCAGTTTGAAGCGCTGGCAGAGGACCCGGACTGGCTAGCGCTGGCCGCCTACAACCTGGGCCTGATCGAGCTGCATCTGGACCAGACAGCCCGCGCCCGGCGCCAGTTCGAGCGAGCCCTGCAACACACCGATGACGATGACTTGAGGCAGCTTACGCTGTTACAACTCGAGCGCCTGCGGGCGCTTTCCGAAGCAGAACCCACGCCCGTGCGGGCGCCCTGGCAGCTCCTGGTGGAGTTGGGCGCTGGGCGTGACGACAATGTCCGGCTGACCGGCGACACTGAACCAGACCTCCCCAGCGATGAAGCTGACGGATTCGGCGAGTTGCTTGCCCTCGGTAGCCGCCGCTTTGAACGCGCTCCCGGCGCGGCTCTGCGCCTGGATCTGCTCGGCTACTATCGCGGTTATCAAAGCCTGGATACCTACAACCTGGGCATGGTGGGCGGTACCCTGTGGTATCTGCGCGACCACAGTGTCTGGCAGACACGTGGTGGCCTGCATCTGGACACGCAGTTCGCCGGCGGCGATCACTATGCCAGCACTGCAACCGTACACCTGGAGGCGGGGCGGCCGTTCGGCCCCATCACGGCGCGCCTGCGCAACAGCTTCAGTCATATCGAGGGCAGCAGCGATTTTGACTTCATCAGCGGCTGGCAGAACCGCAGCCGGCTGAGCCTGCATCTGGAAACCGGCCCCGTGCGCTGGCAAGCCAGCTACCAGCTCGAACTGAACGACCGCAATGACCTGGCGTTCGAGGATGCTTTTTTCAGTTATTCCGCCACACGCCACCTCTGGCAGCTCAGGGCACAGACCCCGCTGAGCCAGCGCACGCGGCTTGAGGCGCAGCTCGCCTACCGGGACAGCAGCCATAATGATGCCAATACCGCCCGAGATGACGACGACAATCTGTTGCAAACGACACGTGAGGAAACTCGTATCACCGGAAAGCTACGCCTGAGCTTTCAGCCAGCTGACGGCTGGTCCTTGTTTGCTGAGTATCAACAGCAGGACAACGACGCCAATGTGCAGCGCTACGACTACAGCAGCCGGCAATGGCACCTGGGCCTGGAGGTCTGGCGCTAGCAGGCCGTTGAAAAACGGCCTGCCAGGGTCGCGCCATGGATGGCTGCCGCGAGTCACTAATCGCGGCGATCAAGCTGCGCTTCGATCCGCTGCAGGCGCTCGTACATATTCTGCATCAGATTTCGCATGCTTTCGCGCTCGGCATGCGCCTTGTCCTCCGTCTCCTGCCGCTTGAGTTCTTCCTCGGCCCAGTGAATCTCCTGCATGGTGCTGACAATGATCCCGATAAAGAGATTCAGCACGGTGAAGCTGGAAACCAGGATGAAGGTGATGAAGTACATCCAGGCCCACGGATAAACATCGATCACTGGGCGGGCAATGCCCATCGACCAGCTCTCGAGCGTCATGACCTGGAACAGGCTGAACATGCTGGCACCAACATGGCCAAAGAACTGCGGAAAGCTCTCGCCAAACAGCTCAGTGCCCATCACGGCAAAGACATAGAACACAAGCAGCAGCAACAGCGCGATCCAGCCGATGCCCGGAATGGCTTTGAGCAGCGACTCGATGACGACGCGGAGGTGGCGCACCGTCGACAGCAGACGCAGCACCCGCAGAATACGCAGCGCGCGCAATACCGACAGACCACCGGAATCCGGCACCAGCGACACGCCAACGACCAGAATATCGAAGACATTCCAGCCATCACGAAAGAAGCGCGGACCGAGCGCCAGCAGCCGGATACCAACCTCAACTACAAATACCGCCACGATCAGCGCATTGATCCAGTTCATGGCATTGCCGGCGATGGCGCGCATTGCTGGCGATGTCTGCAGGCCCAGGATGACCGCGTTGAGCACGATCAGCGTCACCACGAAGTTGCGCGGGCCGGGGCTGTCAATCCACTGTCCGAGGCGTACGCGCCAATCCGGCGAGGCAATGGTGATGTCGCTCATGCCAAGTCTTCCCTGAAAAAAGCGGGCATTCTACCTGCATTCCTGGCCCGATCGCGCCGCGCTTTGCGCAATCCGGCCACAGCAGAAAAGTCGTGACCGGGCGCACAGAGCGGCACAGCAAGGTGTCGGACAGCAGCACCGGGG
>SKXG01000059.1 GCA_007128525.1 Pseudomonadales bacterium
GAAGATGATGTAGACCTCGGGGTGACCAAACATCCAGAACAGGTGCTGCCACAGCAGCGGATCTCCCCCACCCGAAACATCGAAGAACGGCAGGCCGGCCGCACGCTCGATCTCCAGCAATACGCTGGCCAGTATGAGCGGCGGGAAGCCGAACACGATCATCAGCGCCATGGCCAGAATGTACCAACAGAAGATCGGCATCCTGCGCAGCGACATGCCGGGCGCACGGCTGCGCAGGATGGAAACCGTCAGCTCGATACCGGCGGCCATCGCCGAGATCTCAACAAAAGTGATCCCCAGCAGCCAGAAATCCGAACCAGGCCCCGGCGAGAAAGTGGCGCTGCTGAGCGGCGTGTACATGAACCAGCCGGCATCTGGTGCGAGTCCCAGGAGCAGGCTCGACAGGATGATCAGGCCACCGAACAGATAGCAGTAATAGCCAAAGGCACTGATCCTTGGAAAAACCAGATCCCGCGCTCCGATAAGCTTGGGAATCATGTAGATGCCAAGCCCTTCCAGCACCGGAATGGCGAATAAAAACATCATCACGGTGCCATGCATCGTGAAGAACTGGTTGTACTGGTCAGCGCCGATAATGTCCTGGCCGGGCAGAGCTAGCTGGGTGCGCAACAGCATCGCCAGCACGCCACCTACCAGGAAGAAAGCCATACCGGTCAGCATGAAGCGCAGACCGATGGTGGTGTGATTGACCGCAGAGAGCTGCCGCCAGCCCGTGGGGTTTGCCCACACCGATTCGAAACGCTGATGCATCGCCTCGGCCCGATCGCTTTGGTGCGCTGGCTCAGTCATCGGCCGCCGTCTCCGAAAGCCAGGCTGCATAGTCCTGGGCCGAGTGCGCATGCACATGGAACTGCATATGCGCGTGGCGCGTGCCACAGAACTCCGCGCAGTGACCGCGATAGACACCGGGCGCATCTGCCTGCAGGCGCAGCGTATTGGTATGGCCAGGAATCATGTCCACCTTGCCGGCGAGCCGTGGCACCCAGAAGGCATGAATCACATCGGCACTTTTCAGGCGCACATCAATCGGAACACCCGCGGGAATGTGCAGCTCATCGACCAGGTTGATGTCGTGTTCGGGGTAATGCACGGAGAAAAACCACTGATGTCCTGTGACTTCGATGACCAGGGGCTCCCCGTCGTCCAGTGGCAACGGCAGCATGCGATGGCCGGCCGGAATACCAAACGCCAGAATTACGATAATGCTGGCCAGCGGCAGCATGAGGCCGCCGCCGATAATCCAGCGCTGCTGCACCTGCTGTTGCTGATCAGGGCTCTGCCTGCCCGGATCCCGCCTGTGGGCAATGACCCAGAGGGCGATGACCGCAACCATAACCAGGCTGAACAGCGCAAACATGCCCCACCACAGGTTCGCCGCCATCTGCGCAGACGGCCCGACTGGAGACAGTGTGGAATAAGGCGCTTCACAGCCACCGAGCAGTGGGATGAACAGCATCGCCAGGCCTGCTAGGCTGGCCGTGGAACCGGAAACTGGAGCGTTTCGTTGGCGCAGAGACCCGAAAAAATTGAGCCGATCATCAGCTTTGCGGCCATCCTTGGCCATCCGGTACACCCGATGTTGATCCATTTCCCGGTGGCCGCACTGGTAGGTCTGATGGCCACTGATCTGGCATGGCTGTTTACCGAAGATCCGTTCTGGGCCCGGGCCGGCCTGTGGATGGCCGGCGTTGGCGCGCTTGGCGGCTGGGTATCGGGGATGGCTGGCTTTGTCGACTTGGTCATCGTGCCGCGCATCCGCCGACTCATCACAGCCTGGTGCCATGGTGTGCTGGCGGTGATGATGCTGTCGTTGGCATCGCTGAACTGGTTGTTGCGGGTGGATGCGCCTGCCGCCCACATTTTCCCGTGGGGCATCTATCTCTCTTTCCTGACAGGCGGGTTGATCAGCTTGACCAGCTTTCTTGGGGGGCGGCTGGTTTACGAGTACGCCATTGGTGTTGATACCGATG
Organism: Pseudomonadales bacterium; assembly: GCA_007128525.1. GTDB lineage: Bacteria > Pseudomonadota > Gammaproteobacteria > Pseudomonadales > Azotimanducaceae > SKXG01. The sequence continues at coordinate 1,992 of SKXG01000059.1, forward strand.
AAGCCGCCTCCAAACATCCCACCGGCAACACAACCCATTCCCAGTCCACTTGATCTCATAGCGGCCATGGCACCCATCCAAACTCGGGCTTGGCCAATACCAGCCAGACGATGGCCAGCATCAACAGCAGACAGATGACAAACAGCATGTAACTGAACAGTGTCAGCGGTGCCTCTGGCCTTTGCTCATAACGCAGGACCAGCACACCGCACAGTGCGTGGGCCACCACCAATCCGGCAACCAGCGTCAACTTCGCAATCAACCAGATCTCTACCTGCTGGTTGAGCAGGAACACCACGGTACCTGCCATGATTGCCAGCAAGGCAGACGGTGTAACGATCCGGGTAAAGAAAAAACGGGGTAGAGAGTCGCTCCGAAAGTCCACTTCAGTCAGCGCAAGCTGCTTTCTGCGCAAACCCAGCAGCATCAGCGGCAAATAAAGCAGCGCCGCACACCAGAACAACAAAGCGACTATGTGCAGGACCAGAAACCAGATCATGGGCCCTTACCGGACATGACACCTGTGGTCAGGGTACCGGCAGATGCGAACGAATTACCAGTCGCAGCAACGAACGCTGCCGGCCAACAGGCATTTCAACACACTGCTAGCGTCGTGCCGCGAGCTCGTCGGTGCGACGCTGCAGACTATCGTCCTTCAGACGCGCACACCAGGTGGCCAGGGACGGGCCATCAGGCCCGCGCCAGCGCAGGTCCGCTAGTGACTCGGCCAAGGGTACGTCAATGCGCAGGGTTGCCAGTTGCCGGTACAAGGCCGCCTCCTCACGCATGGCGGCAAGGTTGTCAGCCAATGCTCGGGCACCGCGCACCTTGATCTGCCAGGTATCAGGATCATCCGGAATGGCCTCGATGTGATCATAGTGCGCCAGCACGGTCGCGGCAGACTTCGCACCCCAACGCGGTATGCCGGGGATGCCATCGGCGCTGTCGCCAACCAGTGCCAGCCAGTCCGGCATTGATGCCGGCGCCACACCGAAGCGCGCCCATACGCCGGTGTCATCCAGCAGTCGGCGGCGCATTCGATCGAAGCAGACCACGTGACGACCACTGACACATTGCGCCAGATCCTTGTCCGGTGAACACAGCACCACCTGCGCCACATCAGGCTCTGACGCGAACCGCGCAGCCCCGGTCGCAAGGCCGTCATCGGCCTCAAACTCGATCATGGGCCAGACCACCAGGCCCAACGCCCGCATCGCGTCTTCCGCCGGCCCGAATTGGCTGTATAGCACCGGGTCCAGACCTTCACCGGTCTTGTAACCATCGAACAGCTGGTTTCTGAACGACTCGATTTCGTGATCGAAGGCCACCGCAACATGGCTGACGTCAGGCTGCGCCAGCAATGACAACAAGGACCGCATCAAGCCGGCCACAGCACCAAGCTCCGCACCATCGGCACCGGTGCGCGGCGGCGTGCCATAGTAGGCGCGGAACAACTCAAATGTGCCGTCAATCAGATGTACTTTCATGACATTGCGGCGATGCGCTGGCGAATCTCGTCCAGGCTGATGTCTCCAGGCTTCAAGCCCTTGCGAATCATTTCATGACCAACCTGTTGAACGACCAGGTTGGCCGGTGTCGGCACCTGGTGCAGCCGGCCCAGCAGCACGATCTCACCATTGAGATAGTCGGTCTCCACATTGCCGGTGCCACGCACGACGCTCTGCCAGGACGAGCCACCACTGCGGGGCACGCCCGGGATCTCACCGCCCCGAATCTCGGCGCGCCGCTCACGCATCTCGTCCGCTGTTGCGCAGTCGATCCCGGCCGCCTGGTAACAGGCCAATGCCTCTTGCCGCATGAGACGGGAAATTTCCTGTGCACCGTCCGGCATCTCGGTTGCCGCCTGCAGTGCGTTGTTCAGATTGTTGAGCAGCTTGGCGTACTTCTTCCGCATGGCTCGCGGGTCCGCTTCGCAGGCAAACCCCGCCCGCGCCACCGCGTCAGCGATAGCCTGACCACGCGCATCCATACCCTCGGGATAGCAGCCCATATCAAGCATGCCGCCGGGCCGGCTCGCATGAGTAATGACTTCACCAGGTTGCAGGTGCGATGCAGGCAGCAGCACCACCATGGCATAGACATGCTGAAAACGTCGCGCTGCTTCGCGTTCATTGACCACACCATTCTGGCAACAGACGACCGGCACCGCATCACCGGCTGCCGCGCGCAGGTCTGCCAGCGCCGCGACTGTGTGTTGAGATTTGACGCAAAGAATTACGACATCATCCAGCTGAAAGTCGATGTCGGATGGATGACCAACGGCGGGGATCGGGAGCCGGACGTCCTCTTCCGGCGCAATAAAGCGTAACCCGTCCGACTGCATTGCCTGCAGGTGCGGACCACGGGCAATCAGCACGACGGATTCTCCGCCTTGATGCAAACGGGCACCGAGCGTGCCGCCTATGCCACCTGCGCCGTATATAATAAATCGCATACAAACTCC
>SKXG01000270.1 GCA_007128525.1 Pseudomonadales bacterium
ATCAGCCCGTGCCGCGCCACCTGATCGAGCATGTGCTCAAAGAACGGCACCCCCGTATCGAACTGGCTCTTGCCGGTGCCGTCGAGGTTGATGGCGACTTCAATCTGGGTCTCCAGGGTGTCCCGGCTGACCGTGGCACTGCGTGCTGACATGGCGACGCTGTCCTGCCTGTAGGAATGAACGCGGCATTATAGCGGTTTTCGACCCGCGTCGCGTAAGATGACTGGCATCACAAGCTGGCTGGTATCTGCTCATGCGCAAGTTTCTGATCATCGCCGTCATCGTGATCATTGCCTTGATCGGGGGCCTCTGGTGGGCGCTCGGGGATCCCAATCGCTTCAAGCCTGCGCTGTCCGATCTGATTGAGCGCGAGACCGGCATGTGGGTCAGCCTTGATGGCGACCTCGGCTGGCGGCTCTGGCCGCCTGTTCAACTGATCGCAAACGAGGTCCGTGTCGACTGGGTCCGCGACAATCCTGATCCGCTGGCGCAGGTCGAGCGGCTGCAGCTTGACGTCAATCTCTGGCCATTGCTGGGCAGCGAACCCAACCTGGTGGTGACCGGCATACAGGTCGACGGCCTGCACGCCAACCTGATCCAGGAAGGCGATCAGAACAACTGGGAGCCGCCCGCCGATGAAGAGGCGCCATCGCCAACAGCAGCTGATGTCGAAACGCCCGACGCCACCGATCTCGGCGATGCCTGGCTGATCGCCGCCGTGATGCTGCGCAACAGCCGCATCGACTATCGCGCCAATGGGGCGTTGACTCGTGTCGACATCGAATACCTGCAGCTCAGCGACATTGCGCCCGGTCGTGAGATGCCGCTGCGTGCCGCCCTGGCGCTCAGCATGGAAGATGAGCACCTGCCGCTGTTGATCGAAGGTCGCGTCAGCTTCGACCAGACACTGACGCAATTCAGCGCTTCCGGGCTGCAATTGAGCGGCCGGCTGGGATCGATGGACCTGCCATTCGATATTGGCTTAAGTGCCAGCGCCGACCTGGATGCCGACACGGCCACTGTCAGCGACGGCACCATGCTCATTGCTGATGCCGAAGGCACCTTCAATGTCGATGTGCAGGGGCTGACGTCAGACGCCATGACACTCAGCGGACGCCTGACGCTGCCGGAGCAGCGACCTGCCGATCTGCTTGAGTTGCTCGAACTTGAAGCGCTGGCGCAGCAGATTGCCCTGGATACCCGCTTCGAACTGAACGACGAGCGCGCCTCTGTACGATCGTTGGCGGCCAGCATTGATGACAGCCGCATTGACGGCAACTTCGAGCTCGCCTTTGGCGAGCCCATGCATGCCCGCTTCAACCTGGAAGCGGACAGGTTTCTGATTCCCGAAGACGAAGACGGAAACGCGTCAAACGCCGCGGCGGCCACATCCGGCGAAGTGGATCCGGCTGATCTGCCACTGCTGCCGCTGGATCTGCTGGCGCAATACACCTGGGACGGTCAGATCAGAGTCGGCGAACTCTTTTATGGCGATGAGCGTTTCGAGGACGTGCGCATCGACACCAACAAGCGCAATGGCCTGATCAATGCCGATATCCGGATTGCCGACTTCTTTAGCGGCACAACAGAGACCCGGGTACGCATTGATACAGCGGCGCAGGAGCCGGAGTGGCACATCGTGCCGCAGGTCAGAAGCGTTCAGAGCCGTTCCGTTCTGGACTGGCTGGATCAGGACCTCGACTGGGTGGCGCTGCTGCTGGCCGATTCCGAACTGCGGATGCGCGGCAACAGCCAACGCGCCCTGTTCAATTCCATGCAGGGTGGTGCCTCGTTCAGCGGCGATGATGGCCGCATCAGCATCGCCATGCTCAAGGAACAGGTCATGGCCATCGCCGCTTTGGCAGGCAGCACAGACCGCGTCGAGAGCTGGCCGGACCGGCTCGACTACCGGCGCCTGAACGGCGAGTGGACAGTCGATGGCCGCCGTCATGAGCTGAACATGATGCTCGACAATCTACGACTGGAAGCCCGGGGCGACCTGGATCTGCTGACGGAAGAGTTCGACATGCGCGTGAACCTGACCGTCGTCGAGGATGCCGAGGTCAGCAGCTTGCGCATCAACCCCCGACTGCAGGGCGTTGTGCTGCCCCTGCGGTGCCGCGGCGAGCTCAATGCGCCAAGTTGCCGGCCGGATCAGGAGGGCGTGCGGAATCTGATCAGCACCGCCCTGCGTGATGAGGCCGAAGACCAGCTGCGCGACCGTCTCGAACGCGAGGCAGAACGCCGGGTCCCTGACAGCACCCGCGAGGCAGCGGAAGACCTGCTGCGCGGTCTGCGCCGCCGCTGACACCGGTCAGCCATGGATACATTTGCCCGCCAGGTCCTTAACTGGTTCGACCGCCATGGTCGCAAGGATCTGCCCTGGCAGTGCCAGCCATCGGACCCGTACCTGGTGTGGCTGTCCGAGATCATGCTGCAGCAGACTCAGGTGGCCACGGTCATCCCGTACTTTGAGCGCTTTCGCGCGCGTTTTCCGGATGTGGCCACACTGGCCGATGCCGCGCTCGATGAAATTCTGCATTTGTGGACCGGGCTTGGCTATTACGCCCGCGCCCGCAACCTGCACCGCGCTGCCGGTGAAATTCAGCGCCGGCACAACGGGCGGCTGCCCGCCGACCTCGATCAATTACAGGCACTGCCCGGCATCGGCCGCTCCACAGCCGGCGCCATCCTGAGTCTGGGCCATGGCGAGCGGGCTGCCATCCTCGACGGCAACGTCAAACGCGTGCTGGCGCGCTACCACGCCGTGACCGGCCATCCCGGCCAGAGCGCCTGGCAGAAGACGCTTTGGACACTGGCCGAGCAACACACGCCCCAGCAGCGCGTCGCCAGCTTCAATCAGGCCATGATGGACCTGGGCGCCATGATCTGCACCAGGCGGCGTCCGGACTGCGCAAGTTGCCCACTTCAGGACGGCTGCAAAGCACTGCGCCTGGATCAGGTTGACCGCTTTCCGCAGCGCAAACCGCGCCAGAGTAAACCTGTCAGGCAGGCGAGCATGTTTGTGGTTCGCGACTCCGACGGCCGGGTCTTGCTGGAGCAGCGCCCCGCAACCGGTCTCTGGGGCGGGCTGTGGCATCCGCCTGAGCGCGAGGCCGGTTGCACGCCCGAGGCCCTGGTGCGGGATCTGCGCCGCACGCTGCGACTGGCCCCGGCCGACGCAGATTTCAATGTCCAGACGCTGCCCGGCTTCCGTCACAGCTTCACGCACTTCCACCTCGACATTGAACCCGTGGTGATCGACCTACCGGCAACCCGCTCGGCCCAGGTCCGCGAAGACGCCGGCTGGCACTGGTATGATGGTCAACGCGAGCTGGGCCTGTCTGCCGTGGCGGTCCAGCTGTTGTCCATGGCCAGGGAGGTCTGATGTCACGCAAGGTACATTGCCGCAAATACCAACAGGAACTCGAGGGCCTGGAACGCCCGCCGGTACCCGGAGCCAAGGGCAAGGAGATATTTGAGAACGTCTCCAAGCGCGCCTGGCAGGAGTGGCTGCAACTGCAGACCATGCTGATCAACGAGAAGCACCTGACCATGACGGACCCGGGCGCCCGGCGCTATCTGAGCGAGCAGATGGAGAAGTTTCTAAGCAATGAGCCCGTAGATCGCGCGGAAGGCTATGTTCCGCCCGAGCGGGACTGAGCCAGGAAAACACGTCAACCCCATTGCTTGACGCGGCAATCTGCGGCCGGTTTAATAGCCGCCTTTCGTCGACGGCCATTTCAAAAAATCCGTCGCAGACCACGAAAACTCTGGATTCACTTCCCCGGCCAGGTAGCTCAGTCGGTAGAGCAGCGGACTGAAAATCCGCGTGTCGGCAGTTCGATTCTGCCCCTGGCCACCACTATGCGATTGATTTCAAAGGCCTTTTGTCCCGCCTCATCCTGCCCGGCCGATCGATGCGCTCCAGGCAAGGCACGATTCCCCGGTGAACCGCCCGTTGGTGCCCAGGCCTGGAGATGCCCATGAAATTCCGGCTGATTCTTTTGCTTGTAGGCTGGCGCCTGCGCTGGCTGGCTTGGCGCAACCCCGCGTTTCGCGGCAAACTGGCTGGCAAGGATCTTGTTATGCAGTGGCGTACCAAAGCAGGCAGCCCGGCACGCAGTTTCCATTTCCTGCCTGATCGCATCATCGCCCGTGGCGGCCTGCATCCGAATCCGGCCGTGACGCTGAGTTTTGAAGATGCCCCGTACGCTGAGCAAACGCTGATGGAAGCAGGCAGGAATCAGATGGCATTCATGGCGGGCATGCAGCAAGGCAAAATCAAGATTGACGGTGATGCTGCGCAGCTGATGTGGTTCATGACGCTGTTGAAGTACATCGTACCGAAGAGCTATATCACACAGAGAAAGAAGCAGTGATCGTCTGGCCCAGGGGCCGGCTCCTCCGAGACTGCCCTTGC
>SKXG01000244.1 GCA_007128525.1 Pseudomonadales bacterium
GGGCTGTTGAGTGCCCCGAAATAGCTGGACTGGCGTACGGTAGTGAGATCGGCGCTAAGGCGCGAGACGAAGCCGGCGGCAGCACCGAAGGGGAAACTGGGCTGTGCGCCGCCCTCGCGTCCTGGCAGTGAGTTGCCAATGGCGCGCCCGCCGATATACAGATCACCGTCGGCAGCGACGGCAATACTTGTCACGGCCCATTGGTTGTCTCCACCGAAGTAGGTGGACGACAATAGCTCGCTTAGGTCACCACTGAGCCGCGCGACGATGCCATTGGTGTTGGTGCCGGGCACCGATTCCTGCAGCGCTCCCGGGGTTGTCGGAAAGTCCGTGGACGAAACCGAGTTCACCACATAGACGTCACCGCTGTCTGGATGCACGAGGATGGCGGGATAGCTGTCGTAGTTCGCTGCCCCCCAGTCTGTGCCGCTGCCGCCGAGGTAAGTCGCCTGACGCAGTTCGTGGAGCTGCGGGCTGAAGCGGGCGATCAGGAGATCGTTGTTACCGCCGGCATAGGTTTCCTGAGCACCGCCGGCAGTGCCGGGGGCGGGCGATCCGCCGCTGCCGAACTGGGCACCGAGGACATAGAGATCACCGTCAATCGGGCTGATGGCCAGGCTGATCAGGTGTTCGGTCGCTGGCCCGCCATAGTTGGTGGCCGCCAGCCGTGCCGACAGGTCCGCGTTCAGGCGTAACAGCACGCCGTCGGCGTTACCGCCATTGCTGACCTGATAGGGCTCGTAGGCGCTGCCGGTGTCCGGGTCGATGATCGGCTCGCCATCCTCATCGCGCAGCCCAGCACCACTGAAGCCACTCCCTTGCCCTGCGACGAAGATGTCGCCGCTCACCGGATCGGCGACCATTGCCGTGAGCGCAGCCGTGATGTTCGCAGGTGGTAGATAGGTCGCTGCAACCAGTTCAGCGAGATCCGGTGTGAAACGTGCGAGCGCACTGCGGCAAGGGTTCCCGCAGCCTGAGTGATCAGTGATCCACGCGCCCTCGGTCATCGGTGCATCGCCGCTAATCCCCCCGAGCACATACACATCACCGTTGACAGGATGAACCAGCATGCTGAAGGGGCGACCATCGCTCGCGTCCGAGCCGAAGAATGTTGAAACCGCACCTGCGAACGGCGTCGCAGAGACTTCGACACTGGGGGGTGATTCCGCTGGACCGGCGCCTGCAGTCACCACGAAGTGATAGGTGATGTCATTGGTCAGCCCGCTGATCACATGAGGCGCAGTAACCTCCATCAGCAGTTCGTCATAGGAAGCCGCTGTGTCGATGTCGATTCCGGGGTTCTCGCCGTAGTAGATATGGTAGTCCAGCGCATCTGTTACCGGATCCCAGTCCAGCATCACCTGGCTGACCCCGGCTTCTGCCTGAACATTGGAGGGCGCACCCAGGTCGAGCAGCGCAAAGACAGCCGTTACTTCGCAGACTTCAGTGATTGGGCCAGTTGTGTAGGTGTTGCCTGAGAGGTTGCCATCACAACCTGCGACCGACTCAGTGCGGTAGCCGGTGTCTGGATTGATCTGAAACGCTCCGGACGCGCCGTGATCTACCTGTTGGCTTGCTGGCGCAATGCCGCCACCGCTGCCAGCGGTGGCGGCAACGGTAAAGCTGGCAGGCGAGCCTGAGGAGCTTGAGCCTCCGCTACACGCAGTCAGCAGCAGCAAGAACAGCAGGCTCAGGAACTGTAGTGTTGTGGATGGCAGTGCGAAGCCTTTGATCATGTGTGCACCTCAAGATGCATGCGATGTGGTACGCATCTTTATGCACAGGTGTGGGTCTGGGTATCACATAAATTGGGGGGGCGCTGATGTGATCAACTACATCGCCATGTTCTATAACAGCCAGCGATTGCACTCGTATCTGGGCTACCTGAGTCTGGATGAGTATGAAAGAAGGGGCCAATTGGCCAATGTTGCTTAAACATGGTGTCCGTTTTTACTGGACCAGCTCAGATTGAGCCCTTGACCTCGAGCTCGGTGCGTTTCAGGCGCAGAAATTCCAGGCAGAATCGTGTGGCGGAGTAGGGCCATAGCGTGAAATTATGGTCGTTGGCATCGGTGTACCAGGCGTTGCAGCCACCACTGAAGACCATCCGCTGCATGTCACGCGCTATACGTGCGTTGAACCGCCGGGTGGCCTCTGCCCTTGGTTCAACCTCCCGCCCTCCAGTCTGCGCGAGCAGGTCGATGCACTTGAGGACGAACCGTGCTTGCCGCTCGATCATGATCAGGGTCGAGGTGTGGCCGGTGGCACTGTTTGGACCAAGCAGCATGAAGAAGTTGGGGAACCCCGGAACCATCACCGTCCGGTAGCTCTCGATCCGCTCGCGCCACTGCTCTGCCAGACTGCAGCCGTCGCGGCCGCGGATGTCCACATACTCGTGGATGTCGAACGGCCGGAAGCCGGTCGCCTCGATGATCGTGTCCACCTCATGCAGGGTGCCCGCCGCATCGCGGATGCCATTGGGCTCGATCCGCGTGATGGGATCGGTCACCAGGTGGACGTTGTCGCGGTTGAACGTCGCCAGATAGTCATCCGAAATACAGCGACGTTTGCAGCCCGCGGCGTAGTCCGGTGTCAGCTTGCGCCGGGTCTCCGGATCGGCCACCTCGCGGTCGAGGAAGTCCAGCGCGACACGCTCGATGCGCTTGTTGAACCAGCTGTCCCGTCGCAGTGACAGGGTGCCGATGACGTCCATCAGCAGCCAGACCGTCCAGCGATGCGCACGCATGAGCCAGGGGAAGTGCCGGTAACGTTGCCGCCGCGCTTCGGGGATCTCCCTTGCCATGCGCGGGAACACCCAAGCCGCCGAGCGCTGGAAAACTGTAACCTCGGCCACGTCCGGTGCAATAGCGGGCAGCACCTGGGCGGCACTGGCGCCGGTGCCGATGATCGCCACCCGCCGATTGTGCAGATCGTGCTCATGGTCCCACTCGGCCGTGTGGAAGAGCCGTCCGGCGAAGTCGTCACGCCCGGGGATGTCCGCATGGTTCGGCAGGTGCAACCCGCCGAGACCGCTCACCACCAGGTCCGCACTGCAGCGTGTTCCGTCGCGTAGAAGGATGTGCCAGCGGCCGTCCAGGAACTGCAGATCAGTAACCTCGCTGCCAAAACGGAGGTGCGGTTCGAGACTGTAGTCCGCCACGCAGCGTTCGCAGTAGGCGAGGATCTCGTCACCGCCGGAGAATGCATGGCTCCAGTCCGGGTTCAGGGCGAAGGAGAAGGAATAGACGTGGGAGGGCACATCGCAGGCGATGCCGGGATAGGTGTTCTCGCGCCAGGTGCCACCGACGCCGTCCGCCTTCTCGAAGATGACGAAATCGTTGATGCCGCGCCGGATCAGCTGCATACCCATACATAGGCCGGACATACCAGCCCCGAGTACCGCAACCCGGTAGTGCGCAGCAGGTTCCGGCATGTGGGCGGCAGCGCTCAAGGGTCCTGCTCCCGTTACTGTCGCGAAAGTCGGCATTACGCTACCGGATCGGGTGGAGTGATGCACGCGATGCGCCATGCATCGTCAGGCACAAGGGAGGATGAGAATCACTAAGGGTGTGCGGAACCTGACCGTGATAGTCTCAAGCCGATCGGGCAGTGGCACTGTTAAGTGAGTGGCATGATGCGGGAGGGAATGCATGAAGGCGAGAGCAGTCACACCAATACTGAATGTCTCGGACTTTGCCGAGAGCGTTGCCTGGTTCGAAGCACTTGGCTTGGAAAAAGCCTGGGACTGGGGCGATCCGCCTACATTTGGCGGGGTTTGTTCCGGTGAGGTCGAGATCTTTTTGTGTGTTGATGGGCAGGGTAGCCGTGGCAAGGGTGAGAATACGGCGACCTTTGCGGCGGAGTAGGGACGTGTCACGGCGGACCCTTCCGCTATCGGTTGCCCTGGCTAGGGTACTGCAAGCCTTTGAGGCCGACTACGACATTGGACGACAGGCGCAGCCAGGCCTGTCGACGCTGCCCTACTATGCCAATCTGCTCCGAGTGCTCGATGCCCGGTCGGTACCCGTCGCTTCGCTGCCTGAGCTGGCTATTGTCACCGAACGCGCCATAAGGATGGCGTTGGTCAAGGCCGACCGCGCTGGCTGGGTCGACATTGACCTGGTGCCGGGCTACAAGTCGCGCCGACAGGCAGCGCTGACCGCGCTCGGCATTGAGGTCCGTGATGCCGCTGCCGAGCTGATCGAGGATACGACGCGGCAGTGGATTGACCGCTTTGGTACTGAGGCAATGCTGTCGCTGCAGGATTGCCTGCGATCTCTGGTCTCACAATTCGAGCTTGAGCTGCCGCAGTATCCGAGTGGCTATGGGCAGGGTGACCCGCGAGCCACCGGCGGTGGTTGGTTGCCGGCGGAAGCGGGGCCGCCGGCCGTGCCGCCTCGA
>SKXG01000418.1 GCA_007128525.1 Pseudomonadales bacterium
ACGCTCAACGGCATGCTTGATCGCGTGTCCGGCCAGCGCCTGGCTGCCGGTGTTGTTGAATGCGCCCCGACCGGCCTTGCCTATGGGTGTGCGGGCGGTAGAGACGATGACTGCTTCACGCATGTATGACTTCCTCTTTTCTGAATTGCCGGTAGATTTGGCGGTGTGCGCATGTTGAACGGCTCATGGCTCGCTGTCCACCGTCGTTCCAGGGGCCGTGGTGCGAGTTAACCTATGCAGGCTGATGGCTGCTGAGAAACTCTGCCAGCGCCTGGGCAAGCGCGTCCGGCCGTTCGGTTGGAATCCAATGTACGGCATCAACTTCTATAGTGCGCTGGTTTGGAAGAGCGTCGAGATACTGGTGTACCTGAATCAAGTCCGTCATATGTGTGCCGGAAGCCAGCAGCGCCAGCGTCGGCGCACCAATCTGCTGCGGATCAGGCAAAGGGCTGACCACACTGAGCAACGACGCCAGATAACTGGCAACGGGCATGGTGTGCAGGTCCTTCAAGGGTGCGCCATGGCTGCTGGCCACCGCTTCCGCGCCTTCGGTTCGCATGCGTTCACGTGCCTGCTGATCCAGTGCCCGCAGATCAACATGGGGAAACTGGCGCCGTTTCAGGCCCAATCGGTTGAGTCCGCGCAGCAGCGAGATCAATGGCCGCAGCAGCCAGGACACGCTGGCAAGCTGCCCGAGCCTGCCCTGGATCGCCTCGGGTGGCATGGGCTCGATCAGAAACAGTGCGGCACAGCGCTCGGGATGCTGCGCCGCAAAGTGCAGCGCCAGATTGGCGCCGAGACAGTGCCCACCAATGACCGCTCGCTGGATCCCTTCATGGTCGAGAACGTCGAGCAGGTCCTGCGTCCAGCGAGCATGACCCAGCCGCCCATGGCGTTCAGAAGCGCCATGGCCGCGCAGGTCCGGGCACAATACGGTTCGTTCAGCCAATGCCGGGCAATCGTCAAGCAATTCAAGCCAGCGGCTGTGGTTGCTGGCCAAGCCATGTAGCAGCGCCACAGGCGTATTGCCTTCCGGCCCTGGACGGCAGAGGTAGGCGAGCCTGACGCCATCGGCAGCGCGGCAAGTCCGCAAGGGTTGCGTGCCGGAGGTGTCGTCCCGATCTCTGGACGTTGACATAAGGTTGTTCCATCACTATCTGCAATCCTGTTTACTCGTGGTCCGGCCGGCAGGTCAAATCCAACAACAGGCTTTAGGGGGAGCGCGCATGCAGTTTACGAAGGAAAAGGTGGACAAAGGCGTGGTCGAGCGGGAGTTCGACATCGAGGTGTCGGGAGAGCGGGTTCCCGCCGTGATCTGGGCGCCGCAAGACGCCAGCGGGCCACGGCCGCTGGTATTGATGGGGCATGGCGGTTCGCAGCACAAGAAAACACCTGGTATTCGGGCCCGGGCCAACATCTACGCCCGTGAACTGGGCTATGCCGTGGCTGCCATCGACGCGCCTGGCCATGGTGACCGGATCTCCCGTGACGAAGCCGAGCGCCTGTCCCAAGAAGTTGGGGCCCGGGTCCGTGGCCAAGGTCCCGGTGGTGGTATGGACGAAGCGCGATTGAAGGCCATGGCCGAGCGCACCCGTCAGGCTGTGCCTGAGTGGGCGGCGACGCTCGATGCTCTGCAATCGCTGGCCTATGTGGGTGAGGGACCGGTCGGTTACTGGGGGGTATCCATGGGAACGGCTATCGGCGTGCCTTTTGTCGCGGATGAGCCGCGTATCCGTTGTGCAGTCTTTGGTTTGGCCGGGTTACGCCCTGGCGCCAGGGAGTTCGAGGCGGCGGCCAAGCGGATTGAGATTCCGATCGAGTTTGCATTTCAACGCACCGATCCGGTTGCACCGCTCGAACACGGCCTGACGCTGTTCGATGCTTTCGGCAGCAAAGAGAAGAGCATGCACATCAACCCAGGTGGGCATTTGGAAATACCGCGCTATGAAGGCGATAGCTGGCAGCGGTTCTATGAACGCCATCTGGGCCGGGGAAACTGACGGCCACGTCGCGAAGCAAGATCAGGTAGCGGATGCCGGCGCCAACACCCCAGTCCATGGAAGCCAGGATGGCTTCCATGGCGCGACTTTGGCAGGCCGTTTTTCAGCGGCCTGCTAATCCCTGCCATGCCACTCGTCGACTTGGCGGGATTTCTCCTCATCGAACCACCAAGTATCAATATGGGCGGGTCTTCGGAGCGCCTGACCCTCGGGCATGCCGAAGCGGTTCCAATGAACGTATCGAACATCTGCGTCTGCAAGTCCAGGAATGTAGTAGAAGTTCCAAAGCATGACGCGGTCGAAGGCGCGCGTTGCTGTCAGCAGGGCTTCTTCCGAATCGGCGTTTATGATGCGCTCAATCAAGTAGTCAACCACGGGATCCTGGATCCCCGCCCAGTTGAGGGAGCCGGACTGCTCAGCTGCTTCGGAGCTGAACTGGTGCCGCAGATTGGGACCGGGCAAAGAGCCGGGAATGAAGTTCTGGCGGGTGCTTTCAAACTGCCGATGCTGCATGCGGTTGAAGTAGTTGGCTTGCTCAATCGCTCGCGCTCTGGCGTCTATACCGATCCGGTTGAGAGAGTCCATGTAGACGATAAGCAGACGTACCAGTGCAGGAGCAATTACTACGAATTCTATGGTAAAGGGCTCGCCTGTCTCGGTATGAACCAGTCTACCATTACGGACCTCCCAGCCTGCCTCCTGAAACAGCTTGAGTGCCTGCAGCTTGTTCTCACGATTGTATCCATAGCCGCGGCTGGGTGGTGGTGCATAAGGCTCAGTGAACACTCTGGCTGGTACCTGATCTCTTAATGGCTCAAGTAGTTCAAGCTCAGCTTCTGAAGGTAACCCTTCATGAGCCAGCTGGGAGCCCTGAAAGTAGCTCGTCGCATTGTCGTAGTAGCTATGCATCAGAACGCGGTTGGTAAACTCAAAGTCGAACAATAGCCAGAGCGCCTCTCGGACTCTGACGTCTTGAAAGCGTTCGTGGCGGAGGTTCCAGGTGACTGCCCACCAGAGGCCCGCTGGCTCAGTGATCGTCTGTCGCTTGAGAATCAGGTGCCCTTCATCTTGCGCTTGGCCTTCGTAATCGAGTTGCCAGGACTTTGACACGGTTTCCAGTAGCAGGTCGTATCCGCCGTTGTTGAGAGCCTGGCGCCTTAGCTGCTCATCCATGAAGTAGTCATACTTAATTTGCTTGAAGTTGAAGCGTCCCCTTATGACAGGTAGGTCGTTTGCCCAATAATTTGGGTCTCGCTCGTAAACGACATATCGACCCACGCGATGGTCCGCCACGCGATAAGGGCCGCTGCCGACAGGCGGTACACGCGTCGTGCGCGTCGGGTCACGGTCATCCCAGTAGTGCTTAGGCAATATTTCCATGGCGCCAAGCATTTCGACTACATTTCTGTTGTTTATGCCTTCGGGATCATTGAAGAAAATTACTTCCCGCTCACCGATTTGTCTGGTTTCCTGAACGGCTCGCAGGTTTGTTCGCGTCACTGGTGATCCATGATCTTGTAGTAGTTTGAAAGTGAAGATCACGTCATCTACGGTCACGGGTTCGCCATCGTGGAAGCGGGCGCCTTCTCTGATTTTGAACGCTATCCACTGATAGTCGTTGGCTACCGCGACGCCTTCGGCAAGCAGACCGTATCGCGCTGAAGGTTCATCTGCGCTGCGAACCAACAGCTGATCGTACAGGAGCGGAGTTTCTCCGCTCAGACCTTCTGCAGGCCGACCTCTTCCAGCCCAGTGATTGAAGCTGTCGTAGGTTCCTCCCGCAGATAGCTCTAGTGTCCCACCCCGGGGGGCGTCAGGGTTGACGTAGTCGAAGTGTAGAAAATCCGCCGGGTACTTCAGGTCAAAAACCAGTGACAGGCCGTGCTCGTATGGAATGTGATCCGGCACCTGGAAGGCTTTGGTCTCCTCGGCACTGGAAGCGTCCTGCTCGGATCCGGCTGCTATAGCCATCGAAGGGAAAAGAGTTCCCAGGCAGGAAGTGATTACAGTCAGCCCAATGCCTCGCCATATCGTTTTCCAGCGTAGAAAGACAGGTATACGCTCACGCCACATAGGTGATGATTCTCGTTAGCCGACCATTACTGATGCCCATCTGGGCCCTCGCTTAACGTCTTTGCGTATGGCCATTCTGGCTTGGCTTCGTGGCCTGGACCAATAGCTCGATGGACTCCGCCCTAGATCGAATTCTCCTCATTCGAGCTTGCCTTATATCATTTTATTTGTTGACGGGCCAACAAATAACATTTGATACTCAATGGGCGAATACTCGGAGTATCGGGTAGATCGGCCAGAAAGGTTGCCGGGCGCATTGGCTCTATGGCTGTGGGTATAGCTTCGCGAATTCTTGATAGGGGTTCTCGATGGAGGTGCCCCAGGGG
>SKXG01000336.1 GCA_007128525.1 Pseudomonadales bacterium
CAGCCGACATGGCGAAGGCGGCGCCTGCTTCCGAATCAACTTCGCGCATCCGGACCGCCTGAGCACCTGAAACCGGCACCAAGAACCTGAACAGGACGCACCATGACCAGAACTGCCCTGATCGTCGATGATGAACCGGACATCCGTGAGCTGCTTGATATTACGCTTGGCCGCATGAAGATCGACACCAGCGCCGCAGCAGATTTCGCTGAAGCCCGCCGTATGCTCGAAGGTCAGCGCTTCGACCTGTGCCTGACGGATATGCAGCTGCCGGATGGCAACGGTCTTGATCTGGTTCGGGTGATCAATGATTTGTACCCGGAACTGCCGGTTGCCGTCATCACCGCGCACGGCAGCGTCGCCACCGCCACCGAAGCATTGAAGGCCGGTGCTTTCGACTTCGTACAAAAGCCCCTCGACCTGGAACACCTGCGAACGCTGATAAACAGCGCCCTGAAACTGGGCAGCACAGAGCCGGAGTTGCCGGAAGGCAAGACCAACCTGATCGGTGAGTCGCAGGTCATGCAGCGCCACCGCGCCCAGATCCTGAAACTGGCGCGCAGCCAGGCGCCCATCTACATCAGCGGTGAATCCGGCAGCGGTAAAGAGATTGCGGCCCGGCTGATTCACGAGCAGGGCCCAAGGCGGGACGGCCCCTTCATCCCGGTAAACTGCGGCGCCATCCCGACTGAACTGATGGAGAGCGAATTCTTCGGCCACCGCAAGGGCAGTTTTACCGGGGCCATGGCTGACAAGGAAGGCCTGTTTCAGGCCGCCAAGGGCGGCACCTTGTTTCTGGACGAAGTAGCCGATCTGCCACTCGCCATGCAGGTGAAGCTGCTGCGGGCCATACAGGAAAAAGCTGTGCGACCCGTCGGCAGTCAACAGGAAGTGGCCATCGACGTTCGCATACTGTCGGCGACCCACAAAGATCTGGCGCGCGAAGTCGAAGCCGGCCGGTTTCGACAGGACCTGTTCTTCCGGCTGAACGTGATTGAGCTGCCGGTACCGAGTTTGCGCCAACGCGTCGATGACATCGAATTGCTGGCTCGGGAAATTCTGCGTCGCCTTGCTGCGGATTATCAGGCGCCCAAGCCCAGTCTCAGTGCGACCGCCCTGGAAGCGCTGCGTCAGTATCCGTGGCCCGGTAACGTGCGGGAACTGGAGAATGCGCTGGAGCGGGCTTTTACGCTGTGTGAAGAAAATCGTATAGAAGCGGACGACCTTGGGCTCGACAGCACCAGCGCACCGGCGATTCCGGTAGCCACGCCCCCTACCCTTGCGAACCCCAACGAAGCCAGCCCATCTGCCATCGAGCCAACCCGAGCCAGTCATGACGCTGAACAGAATCCCGGTGAGAATGCCGCACCGAATGCGTCTGCCGAGAAGCACAGCCTCCCACCCAATCAATCACTGGAAGAGTACCTGGAGGGCATCGAACGGGCCCTGATCACCGAGGCACTGGAAGCAGCGCGCTGGAACAAGACGGCGGCAGCCAAGGCGCTGGGCATTACCTTTCGAGCACTGCGTTACCGATTGAAGAAGCTGGAACTGGAATAGCCGCCCGCGCACAAGCGCTGCTGGCGGGCACTGACATAAAACACCGAACTCAACACCTGTCGTCTGGACTGGCTCGGATGATGCAATGCGCCCATGCCAGACCGCCCCTTATACAAGTTGTGGACTTCCGTAGGAAATTGGCGACAGCGGGGGCTCAGCCTGATCGAGCTGATTGCGGCAGTCGCCGTCAGCAGTATCCTGCTGGGTATGGCACTACCAACCATGACTGGACTTTACCAACAGCAAAGAAGTATTACCGCCATCAACCAGCTCAACCTCAGCGTCCAGTTCGCCCGGCATGCCGCAGTGACGCATGGCCAGCGCGTGACACTGTGCCCATCAGCTGACGGCCGGCACTGCAGCGGCCGTGACCAATGGCACCTCGGCGCTATCGCCTTCCTGGACAGCAACAATAACGGGCAGCGGGATGACGGCGAGGTGCTGTTGCGAGCGTTTCCACCACTGGCCAATGGGGGCCGTGTGTACTGGCGCTCGTTTCGCAATCGCAGCTACTTGCAGATGAAACCGAATGGCTTCACGCACTGGCAAAATGGCAGCTTTCTGTACTGTCCGCCGAATGGCGATGCACGGCTGGCACGCATACTGATCATCAATGCGCAGGGGCGTGCCCGACCTGCCCAGCAACGCAACAGCGACGGCATCGTGCTTGATGCCAGAGGCCGGCCCGTTCAGTGCCCTGGTTGACGACAAGCAAAGTTGGCCACTGGTCCAGGGGCTGCAGCTACGAAGCGCTCGAGATTCAGAAAATCGCGTCGGCAGGTATCTCATCGACCGTACGCAGCTCGATGATCTGACGCCGCTGCGGTGAATGGCGCTCCCAAAAAAAGTGTACGTTCTGACCCTCGCGCAACATGCTGTATGCACCAAAGGAGCCGTCTATCTCGACGCGGGCATCCAGCGCCACACGATAGGTCAGGCCGTTGATGGTGAGCGCCTGGCGGCCGGTGTCAATTTCATGAATAACACCGTAGGCCTCCTCTACAGGATAGGGGCTGGCATGCGCCAGCCCCGAATACAGACACAGGCTCAGGGTGACGCCCAGCACCATGCGCCCGATCAGGTTGTGCTTCGTATTCATGCCGCTCACCTCTAATCCTGCTGAATTTCACGCCAGGACAAACGCCCCGTTTTACTGTCACCCAGCGCGCTCATCACGACCGACTCTGTATCCGTGCCGCCACTGAAGAACAGCCAGTCAAGGTCGCCACCGCCACCGAGGGTCGACAGATCCACCAACTGACCATCGAGATCACCCTGCTGGAACAGCAGGCCGGCTGCATAGGCCTGACCATCGATAAAGATCAGGTCACCTTCATCCACCTGCCCATCTCGATTGAAGTCAATGATGGCCTCGGTTGGACTGCCGCCGGTACGGGCATCGAACAACATGATGGCGCCCGCCCGCGCACCAAAACAGGAGAACTCACCGACGTTTGGCAATACGGTTGTCGTCGCGACCACGCCATCACGAATCACGAAACGGCGGATTGCCCGCTCGCCGGGGAACTGGGGATCCGGCGGATCGTAGCCCTGGTCATCCGTTGATCCCGCTGCGCGCTCTGGATCCAGGTCGAAAAACCAGCCAAAGGTACCCGGATCATCCACTGTCGGCAGCGCGTAGTTCACGGGGTCCTGACTGATCACCCGCCGCACGACCTGCTCACCGTCCAGCGTCTGCACAACATTAATGACCGTCTGCTGCACCAGCCGCTCGTCTCGGGTATCCGGCTGCGCAGTTACCGGGTTGCTGGCAAACCGATCCCAAATGCCATAGACCGACTGGATACTTTCATCTGTGGCATCGGACTGGGTAACGAAGCTACCTGTTCCGAACAGGACGATGAAGCCATCTCCACCCGGCCCTCGAACCACTGACGGCCGTTTCGTGATGGGCTGGCGATTGCCATCAGCATCACGCGCTGTGAAGATCCTGGTCACTGTCCAGTCATCCGGATTCGACTCACTCAGGTCAAACCGATACATGTTGCCGAGCAGGTCACCGGCGTAAACCAGATCAACGGCGCCATTGCGGCTACGATCCACAGCCAGCGGCTCACCCAGGCCGTTCGGAAAACCGGCACGAGCACCGGAATTCGCTGCGCCAGCGCCCGTGTTGAGCTTGATAAAGTCACCCTGACTCTCGTCCCAGCCGTTGACCCCGGCATCCAGGAACAATACGAACAGGTTCGCGTAACCTGATGTCGCGTTGTATCCATTGCCGAAGATCGCGGCCCATTTGCGCTCGTTGTCAGTATCCACGACGTTGGTCATGACCACTGCGGGCTCTCCAGTGGCATAGCCCAGATCCCGGATCGGGTTGCCAAACTCATCGGTCTCATCGCCGTCACCGATTGGATTGCCATCAACATCTACCGGATAGGAGTCATCCGCATCGGTGAATTCCCAAAGCACCGCATCCCGAGCCGTGGATTCGGAAGCGAAGACGTTGGGATCTGTCACATCCAGTGCGAAGTAGCCTTTGCCACCAGCACCCAGACCACCCACCATCACAGTACGCCAGGACTTGCCCACTGCATTGCGTGGCTCTATGTACACATCATTGAGCCGCGGCGACAGATCGACAAAGTAGCGATGCGAGTAGAATGGCGATGTGTACTCATCCAGCTTGTTACTGCTCTGTTGCGTGCTGTCGATAATCATATTCGGCACAAAGGCAAACAGCTCTTCACCGGTCGCCGCAGAGAAACCATGCAGCTTGCCGTCGTTGGCGCCAACATACACCATTGGCGTGCGCCCGGAACGGGCTGACGCGAACTCAGAATAGAGCTGACCACTGGCAACCGGATAG
>SKXG01000097.1 GCA_007128525.1 Pseudomonadales bacterium
AACCGGGCCAGGATCCGGCGGCCGACGAGAACAGCATCATCCGGCACCGCCGGGAGAAGCTGGCGGCACTGCGTGAGCAGGGCGCTGTATTTGGCAACGCCTTCCGGCGCGATGCGCTGGCTGCAGACCTGCAGCGTGCCTGTGAAGGCATGGACAAGGCGGCGCTGGAGGCGCACCCGCGCGAGGTGCGTGTTGCCGGCCGCATTGTGTTGCGCCGCGTCATGGGCAAAGCCAGCTTTATCACGCTGCAGGATGTCAGCGGGCGCATTCAGTGTTATCTGCGCAAGGAACAGGTTGGCGAGGAGAGTTATCAGGCTTTCAACGATCTGTGGGACATCGGTGACATCGTCGGTGTCAGCGGCACCTTGTTCCGGACCAACAAGGGTGAGCTGACGGTGGCGGCCGACAGCGTGGAGATGCTGACCAAGTCACTGCGGCCGCTGCCGGAGAAGTTTCATGGTTTGAGCGATCAGGAGACCCGTTACCGGCAGCGGTATCTCGATCTGATCGTCAATGAGTCGAGCCGGGACCTGTTCAGCCGTCGTTCGGCCATCATTGCCGCATTGCGTGCGTTCTTTGTGACGCGTGACTTTCTGGAAGTCGAGACGCCGATGATGCAGGTGATTCCCGGTGGTGCTACGGCGCGCCCCTTCGTCACGCATCACAATGCGCTGGATCTGGACCTTTACCTGCGTATCGCACCGGAGCTGTATCTGAAGCGGCTGGTGGTAGGTGGCTTCGAGCAGGTGTTCGAGATCAATCGCAATTTCCGCAACGAGGGCCTGTCGACGCGACACAATCCAGAGTTCACGATGCTCGAGTTCTATCAGGCCTATGCCGATCATCATGATCTGATGGATCTCACCGAGGCGCTGCTGCACTTTGTCTGTGAGCAGGTGCTGGGCACGACCGTTATCAATTATCAGGGTCATGAGATCGACTTTGGTCGCCCCATTCCCCGTGTCGGTCTGGTCGAGGCCGTGGCGCAGCAGACCGGCGACAGTACCGAGCAGTTACGAGATCTGGCATTTCTGCGTCAGAGCCTGACCGCACAGGGCGTTACCGTTGAGGATGGCTGGGGTGTCGGGCGGATGCAGATGGAGCTGTTCGAGTTGCGTGTCGAAGACAAGTTGCAGGATCCGGTGTTCATCACTAACTATCCGGCTGAGGTGTCTCCGTTGGCGCGACGCAGCGACAGCGACCCGTCGGTGACGGATCGCTTTGAGCTGTTCGTTGTCGGCAGGGAGCTGGCCAACGGTTTCGCTGAGCTGAATGACGCTGAAGATCAGGCCGCACGTTTTGCGGAACAGGCACGGGCCAAGGCCGGTGGCGATCAGGAGGCCATGCACTATGACGAGGACTACGTGCGGGCGCTGGAATATGGTATGCCGCCAACCGCTGGTGAAGGTATCGGCGTCGATCGCCTGGTCATGCTGTTGACCGATTCGCCCAGTATTCGGGACGTTCTGCTGTTCCCGCACATGCGGCCGCGACAGGACTGAGACGGGGGCGCTGATGGCGGATCCGGAACGCATCCGACTGGAGCCCAACTGGAAGGCCGCGCTGCTTGATGAGTTCGATCAGCCGTACATGCAGGCGCTGCGGGACTTCCTCAAGGTGCAGCGCGCATCCGGCAAGCAGGTCTATCCACGTGGCGATGAGATTTTTGCGGCACTCGATCTGACGCCACTGCCTGAGGTGTCCGTCGTCATCATCGGGCAGGATCCCTATCATGGACCGAATCAGGCACATGGCCTGTGCTTTTCGGTCCGGCCTGGAGTGCCGGTGCCGCCGTCGTTGCTGAACATCTACAAAGAAATCAACACGGATATGCGTGATCCCGCTGTACCCGGCGGCGACGCCGAGCGCCAGCTTGATGCTGGCAGCGGCTATCTCAAACCCTGGGCCGAGCAGGGCGTATTGCTGCTCAATGCTGTGCTGACCGTTGAACGGGGTCAGGCCGGCGCCCATCAGGGCAAAGGCTGGGAGCGTTTTACCGACAGGGTTGTGGAAGTGCTGAACGCGTCCCGTGAGCACCTGGTGTTCATGCTGTGGGGCAGTTACGCGCAGAAGAAGGGAGCCCGTGTCGACCGGAACCGGCACCTGGTGTTGCAGGCGCCGCATCCGTCACCGCTGTCGGCGCACCGGGGGTTCTTTGGCTGCCGGCATTTCTCGCAGGCCAACCGGTATCTGGTACAGCATGGCCGGCAGCCCATCGACTGGTTTCAGACCGGCGGCTGAGCTGCGCCGGATCAGTTGAACAGCGACTCAGCTGCTTCCAGATCCGCGGCCAGTTCGTCAACTTCGGTCAGGGAGACATCCGGGTCGAGGCCGAGCCGCTGGAATGCGGAGATGGCGTGCCAGTCGAGTTCGGTATTGGGGTGATTGGTCCCCACGTAGCTTTGCAGGTTGGCCACCATAACCACATCGGCGTAGTCGGCCTTGTCACGCTGGCGGTCGTACTTATTGTGCTCCTCAGGAACACAGAGGAGTTCTGCCGGGAACTCCCACTTGGTCAGGATCAGGGTGCCAAGCTGGCCCTGCAGCTTTTCCACCACGGCATCGAGTGAGATGCTGTCGTGCAGCCGGCCATGTTCTTCGGCCCAGGTGAGAACGGGCAATACCCCGATATTGTGGGTCAGCCCTGCCAGTGTCGCCAGGTCGGGTTTCAGGCGGGTGCAGTTACGCGCCAGTGCCGAGCTGATGGCGGCGACCTGGGTGGCATGATTCCAGACGCTGCGCAGCTTGCGATCGATGACATCATTGGTGGCCTGAAACATCTGCTGCATGGCCAGGCCGGTGGTCAGGTTGCGCGTGAAGTCCATGCCGAGCCGGGAAATCGCCATCTGTACGGTTCCTGCCTCGGAGACGCCTCGGTACAGCGGTGAGTTGGCAATCCGGATGACCTGTGCCGACAGGCCGGGGTCTTCACCAATCACATCGGCCAGATCCTTGATGGAAACATCCTCTTGTTCGGCTGTTTCGCGGATCCGCAGGGCGACTTCAGGCAATGTTGGCAGCTCCAGCTCATCCTTGCTGAGTGCTTCATTGACCTCATCGCGAATCGCGCTTACCACATCGGACATTATTGTCTCCAGACTCTGTAATCCCTGACCCCTGCAAGTATAGAGAATCTATTCGACTGTGAAGGTGATCCCATTAGCAAACCATTGCTGTTCTTCGGCTTCTACCGGCAAAACAGCCAGGGCCCTGCCGCTCTGGCCGTCGACGGCCGCATGGTCGATCAATACGCCACGGTTGCGGTTCTCATGTTGCAGTTTCGCGCCTATGGCCAGTGCCGCAGCGTCTCCTTGCCAGGACAGGCGCCGCAGGCGCCGCTTGACCTGACCGCGGTGCTGGGCCCGCGCGACGATTTCCTGACCCAGATAGCAGCCCTTGCTGAAGCTGATGCCGGCTTGCTCGTCCAGGCCCAGCATCTGTGGCAGAAACTCATCGCTTATCGGCTGCCGGATGCGGGCAATGCCGCTGTCGATGTCGGCCAGCCGCCAGATCTGCTCGGGTACCCGATGGGCCTCGGCCCAGATGGACAGAGCGGCTTCACCGGACAGGATCAGCCGCTCCCGGCGCCTGTTGCCGGGTTCCGTCACGGTCAGGCCACCGTCGGCGCGCGGCGTGACGGCGATGGGCGCATCCAGGCTCTGCGGCGCCGGGTCCTGGTGGATCTGGCCCAGCATCAGGTAGCGATCACCGAGGTCTGTCAGCTTCGAGCGGGCAAACATCAGGTACTTGCGCAGGTGGGCCTGCACGCTGTCCACGACGCTGTCATGTACGATCATGGCCGGTTCGCCTTCGAGCTCGATCAGCAGAAAGTCGGTGATCACACGGCCCTGGATGCTGGTCAGCGCACCGCGCAATGCGCGGTCGGCGTGCAGTGCATCCATGTCGCAGGTGACATAACCCTGCAGGAAGCTGCGCGCGTCCGGGCCATGCAGGCCAAGCAGGCGGAACTGGTTCAGGTCGGTGGTATCCGGCGCAGCGGCGCCGCCAGCGCCGGGCCCTGCCGTCGCCGGGTGTTTCTCCAGGCACGCCTGCCACTGGCGCGTCAGATCGTCATTGTCGGCTGACATTGACCCTGTCTCCGGTGTTAGTCTGCGCTCCCCGAACCAGGCGGCAGCGACAGGTTCCGGGAGCCCGTTTTCAGAATTGATTCCCGGAAGGGGAATCCGCAGCAAGAGAGGTTAGCAGGCGGATGGCATCAGATGCGAATGAAGCAGACGCAGCGCGGGTTGAGGAGAACCGCCTGTACTGGCGCAGCAGACGTGGTCTACTCGAACTCGATCTGGTCCTGCCCGGCTTTGTGCGGCAGTGCTATGCCAGGATGCAACCCGAACAGCAGGCCTGCTACCGGCGCCTTCTGGACTGTGA
>SKXG01000039.1 GCA_007128525.1 Pseudomonadales bacterium
AGATCCGTGGTGCCGCCAATGCGTAGCCTCGAGTTGGTGCCCTGGGTGATGCTGCCGGTATCTGCCTGCAACACCAGATCGCCATCAAAGGTGCTGATGTTGACGTTGTCCTCGATCACGATATTGCGATAGGCGTGCAGGGTCAGCTCGTAAGCGCTGAACCAGCCAATGGAATCTGCCACGGTAATGTCACCGTCCTGGGTGCCGGTGCTTTCGTCGCCGGTATAGACGGTGACATCAGACAGCTCCAGCTGACTGACCAGCGTACTCACCGTCAGTATCGAGTCGTCTTCTTCCGCCGTGAACGGCGCACTCACCATGCCCGATGAATCCGGCCCAGTTTCCTGAATCCTGATGTTGTAAGGGTCCAGCAGCAATGTGCCTTGCCGACCTTGCGGTGCCCGCAGATCTGCCTGACCCTGATAACTCAGGTGCGCCTTGCCGGATACCTCAGCAAAACCGCCGTCGCCGCCATCGGCCCCGCCCCGGGCACTGATCGCGCCTTGAAAACGCGTGACTTCATCCGCCCACACGATGACCCGACCACCATCACCGGCTTCAATCGCGTCAGCCTGAATCCGGGCATCGGCATCAACATAGGTGCGGCGGGCGTTGCGCACATCGGGGTTTCCACCCTGATAATCGCCGCCAATCAACACTGCACCACCGCCGTCACGGCCGCTGGCATCGACCAGGGCGCCGGCCATCAATCCGACATGCGCACCAGTAACTTCGACCTGACCGCCTTGGCCTAGTGCATTGGCGGCATCAAGATGGCCATCGACCCGAACCTCACCATGCTCGCCGCCATCAATCTGAATATTGGCCGCGCGCACCTGGCCGCCGACTTCCACCAGGCGAAACACGCCGTCGTCATCCACCAGAGTCAGTTCACCACCGGCCTCTCCGGCAATGGCCTGCTCAGCCAGGCGTTGTGAAGCTGAAGCCGTCATCAGCACCTGGCCGCCTTCGGCGTGCACAAGCTGGCGGTTCGCGACCAGTGTCTCGACGCTGGCCGGATCCACTTGGATGGACAGCAGTTCGCTGCCGCTGATGTCCAGCGTCACCGCATCGCCCGCGGCCATGGCCACGGTGCCAAAGCGGGCGCGCAACACGCCTTCGTTCTCGACGCGGCGACCGAGCAATGCCAGGTAACCGCCATCTGCCGTCGTCAACTCGCCCAGGTTCAGGATGTCGCCCAGCGCATCGCCACGCTGAAAGCTGTAATCGCCGGCCAGGAAATCTTCATCGGACAGCGCATAGGTGCTCGCCACCATGCCGCCAACGTTGACCCGCGAGCTGCTGCCGAAAATCACACCATTGGGGTTGAGCAGAAACACCTGGCCATTGGCATCGAGTCGACCATGAATGGCCGAGCCGTCACTCCCCAGCACCCGGTTCAGCGCGACCGAACCAGCGCCCGGCTGATGAAAGCGCACGCCAGCATCCGCACCGATGTTGAAACTGTCCCAGTGCAGGATCGCCTTGTCGGTGTGCTGATGGATGTCCATCTGCCGGCCCTGCTCGGCGATGTCGGCGTCACCGAACACGACCTGACCACCGTCCGGCAACATCCCCACAGGCGTGGCCCAGGCCGACACGCTCAGCGCCAGCGCGCCTGCGGTCAACAGCACCTTCTGATACGGCTTGTGCTTGTTCATCATGCTTTCCTTCTCGCCAGCGGTCGGCGCCGCCTGGGTGGGCACACGGGTGTGCTCAATTCGGTAAATTGATGGCGTCATCTCGACCCTCAGAAATATTTGCTGGCGCTGAGCCAGAAACGCACGCCATGATTGCTGCCGTCCGTGTTCTTGCCGCTGTCGGCCAGCGGACTGCTGCCAAGGGGCTGAGCAATCGAGCCTTGAACACTGAAGTTGCCCGGTCGCGACCAGATGACGCCGGCACCCACACCTTTCAGAGCAAAGGCACTGGGCTGGTCACCGCCGGCACGCCAGCCGTCCCACGGATCCTGGTGCAACTGCACGCGACCGTGGTCGTAAAAGCCGGAGATCGATACTTCCGGGTGCACGCGCTGACGCACCTCGATGGTCGCCAGCCAGCCTTGATCACCACCGCCTTCCAGGACCGGATAGGCGCGGACACCGGATGGCCCGCCCAGGCTGATGCCTTCGGACGAGTCCAGGTTGTTAAAGGCGTATTGACCGCGGGCGGACAGCCACAGGGTGGTGCGGTCTGCCAGATGTTGCAGACGGCCGAGGCTCCAGGAGAGTTTCTGATAGGAACCATGACGGCCGGCCGTGAGTCGATCGGCAAAACGGTCGAAGTCATTGCCGGATAGATCCAGCTTGCCGGCGGTTGCTGTCAGGCTGTAGAGATTGAAGCCGCCGCCAAAAAAGTCATCGACGACATCACCGGACACACCAGCGACGAGCGCGTTGACGCGCTTGTTCGACGTCGTCTGATTCAATTGCCGGTTGCGGTACTGACGGTGCTCCAGACGGCCCGTCAGGTTGATGTTCTGAACGCCCGAACGCAGCAGCGGATAGCGGGCATCCACGCCATAGGTGGTCGCGCTGCCTTCGGAGTCGAGGCTACGAAACTCTCTACCGAGTTCGTAGCGGTAATGCGAGCTGCTCACACCCACTCTCAGGCCGTCATAGCGGATCGGCATCGCATATCGCAGCCTCGCGTACTGGCTGCGGGCGCTGAACTGCGCATCCAGCGAAGCCTGATCGCCCACGCCGCGCGGATTGTCCAGGGACAGACTGGCGCGAAGACGCTCGGCGCCGGTAGAACGAGCACCATAGCTGTCCGGAGAGACCGATGCCCGTAGCAGCGGCTCATCGGCCACGCTGACGACCACATCGGTGTGTCCCGGCTCTTCGCCTGCCGTGAGCATGGTGGTGGCGGTCACGCCAGGCATGTCGGCCAGCAGGCGCGAGCCGCGCTCAACACCGCTGATCTGCAGTGGCTGCCCCGGACGCTGGCGGGCACCAACCACGTCTTCGGCAACGCGCCGATCCATGCGCAGCCGGCTCTCGCCGCCAGCATCGATGGTCACCTTGCCCAGCACGGCTTCGATGATGGCAATGGTTATGACGCCATCTTCAATGTCCTGCTGCGGCAGATAGGCTCTGACCAGATAGCCAGCGTCCCGATAGCGCCGGGCCACAGTATCAGCCACGTGCTGCAGGGCGCCCAGAGTCAGCTTGCTGTCGATCCAGGGTAGAACCACCGCATCAAGCTGGGCATCAGTGAGCAGCGTGTTGCCCTGGAAGCTGAAGCGTTGGACCAGTACTCGGGGGCCGTCCCCGGTGTCAGATGGTGCGGCGTCAGCGTCCGTGCTGCGGGGGCGGTCCGGCACTGCGGCTGGCTGCTCACGCTCCAGTTCGCGCAGCAGGTCTCCGGCACCAGGCTGCGCCTGGGCCAGCAGCGTCAAGGGCAACAGGAGGAACAGACCACCCAACAGGGTCTGAGCCAGGCTACGGTAGTCCGAATTAATCGTGGCGAGTTGCATAGGTAATCCAAGTCCTTTGGTCCATTACTGCGAGCTGCCCATGCCCAACGCATGCATGCATAGCCGCGCCAATCTGAGATCTATCAATTGAGGAAACCTAGTAGAATTCTTCAGTTCCGCCAGAAACGGCTCGGCGTGCATGAGTTTTTTGTGAGGAAGTCGCCGGCCGTTGCCTTGAAATCAGGGGTGCAGGCGCTTTATCGACGTGGCCGTCCGCAGCTGGCATGAAGTACAGCGCTGAATTTTGAAAAATTGAAATAAAGTGGTTGCCAAGCCAGACTCGGACTGCTATTAGTTGCCTCACCACGGGCGGATAGAAAAGGAGGTGATCAGTGATATCTGTTGCGAGTCGTTTCGTTAGAGGATTCGTTTGCTGACGCTTCCTTGAGCGAATCAGACGCATCGGGAGGCCGGCCCGCCGTGAGGCGCGCTGGCCTTCTTTATTTTGGGCCGCCTCTGACTTGTCTGCCAACCCGTCGCAGACCTGCTACCTACGTCCCAGTTCCCAGCGCCTTTGCCGCCATGCAGCGAATCCATTAGGCTTGGCCGATTGCCATCAAGCCGCACTGGAGCCCCATGAACCCGTTGCTCGATTTTTCCGACCTGCCCCGCTTCCATGCCGTCAAACCGGAGCAGATCACCCCGGCCATCGATGCGCTACTCGAAGAGAACCGGGCAGTCATCCAAAAACTGGAACAGGATCAGAGCGACCCAACCTGGGACAGCTTTGTTTTACCCATGCACGATGCCCAGGACCGATTGAGCCGGGCCTGGAGTCAGGTCACGCATCTGAATGCCGTGGTCAACAGCCCTGATCTGCGCAAGGCGTACCACGACAACCTCGGCAAGCTGAGCCAGTTCCGTACCGAGCTGAGCCAGAACCAGCGCCTGTATGAGGGCTACGAGAC
>SKXG01000435.1 GCA_007128525.1 Pseudomonadales bacterium
ACTTCCAGAAACAGCATGTCGGCCTGGCTCTTTGCGCGGTCCAGCAGGTGCTCTACAAAGGCCCGGCCATGACCCTGGCCCTGCTGCGACGGCGCGATACAGACGTTGAGCAGGTGGGCTTCGCGGGCCATGCACGACAGCACCCCGTGACCAATGATCTGCCCGTCCTGCTCCAGCACCCAGCATTCGTAGTAGCTCTTCAGGCAGTCCTCAAGGATGCCGCGGGTCCACGGAAAGGCATAGGCGCGCACCTCGTTGGCATACACCTGATCGAGGTCTGCAGGCTGCATCAGCCGGAAGGTCAGCGCCTGTGCGCTGTCTGTACCCACGACCACAGCCATTGCTTCAGTGCCGGTTCCAGAGAGAGTTCAAGCGGATTGCTGAGCACCAGACAGGGCAGGCCGCCGAGCTCGGTGGCGCGCCAGTTCGACGCCGTGGCCGCAAGCGGCAGCAAGCCTTCGAAGTCTTCACCAAACAACAGCAGCAGTCGCACGCCCTGACGTTCGGCCAGACCCAGTGCAAACGCATCCAGCGCATCGGACAGCCGCCCGCCCGTGCCACGCGTCGTTTGTGGCCAGCGAAATCCCAGGCCTGCGGGTTTGGCATCAACACGGCCATGATCGGGCATGAACTTACCCAGCATCACGGCGAGATCCTGGACCAGACGACGCTGTTCCGCGCCCTGCTGTGCCGACAGAACCACCACAGGACCACAGCAGATGCCCTGCAGCTGTATCGGCCTGGCAGCCGCCTGCGCGTCCTGGGTCTGCGGCGTTTTGGGCGCTTGTGGTTTAGTTGGTGTTGCCGGCTGTGTGTCGGCCGGCTGTGCGTCGGCCGGATCTCTCCGGCGGGGCCCGCTGCGTTGAGCGGCAGTGCTGGCATCCGGATCGATCAGCGCCTTGATGTCCGCCAGCGGCGACGCATCCGATTCTGCCTGACCGCCCCGCCCAGCACCGCGCCGGAATTCAGGAGAGGTCGATGCCGGTTGCTGCGACGCAGCGGAAGCCTCTGCCTCAACGGCCAACAGATCGGCCGCCTGAGCGCGCGGCAGCCAGTGCGCCAGACCCATTTGCTGTAACGCGCGCCTCTGCGCCCTTGTGTATAGTGTCGACTGCATAAGCCTTTATTCTACGCAGCAGCAGAGCAGGACGCACAGAGTGAAATACCTGACCGACGACACCCGGATCAATGGCCTTGAAGAGGTGGTGGCACCCGAAGTGCTGATTCGTGACCTGCCACTGTCAGACAACGTCTCCGAACTCATCTTCACCAGCCGCCAGGAGATCAGCAACCTGGTGCATGGCCGGGATGACCGCCTGCTCGTCGTGATGGGGCCCTGCTCCATCCACGATCCGAAAGCAGCGCTGGAATATGCTGAGCGCCTCAAGGCGCAGGCCGACCAGTTTCGGGACACCTTGAAGATCGTCATGCGGGTGTATTTCGAGAAGCCCCGCACCACCGTGGGTTGGAAAGGGTTGATCAACGACCCGCACCTGAACAACTCCTTCACCATCAACGAAGGCCTGCGCATAGCGCGTCAGCTGCTGCGCGACCTGGCCGACATGGGGCTACCCACGGGCACGGAGTATCTGGACCCGATTACCCCACAATACATTGGTGATCTGGTGGCCTGGGGCGCGATCGGCGCCCGCACCACGGAAAGCCAGATCCATCGTCAGCTGGCGTCCGGGCTGTCCTGCCCGATCGGATTCAAGAACAGCACCCACGGCGCCATTCAGGTCGCCGTTGATGCGGTACAGGCTGCACGCGGTTCACACATTTTTCTGTCGGTGACCAAACAGGGCCACTCGGCCATCTTCTCCACCAAGGGCAATGACGACTGCCACATCATCCTGCGTGGTGGCACCGACGGCAGCAACTTCCATCCGGAAGCCATTCAGGAAGCCATTGCACTTCTGAACAAGGCGGGCCTGCCGCCGCGGCTGATGGTCGACATGAGTCATGCCAACAGCAACAAGGAATTCAAGCGCCAGCTTGAAGTCTGCCACAGCCTCAGCAAGCAGATTGCCGGCGGTGAGGCCGGCATCATGGGCGTCATGGTTGAGAGCAACCTGGTGGAAGGCGCGCAAAAAATGAGCCCCGGCAAGGAACTGGTTTATGGCCAGAGTATTACCGATGCCTGCCTGGGTTGGGATGACTCGGTGGACTGCCTTGCCGAACTGGCTAAGGCTGTAACAGCGCGTCGGTCCGCGCAGCCATAATGAAATCGTTGGGATGCAGGCCACCTATGGCATGCGTCCACCAGCGCACAGACAGGCTGCCATAGGCAACCACCAGTTCCGGATGATGATTCTCGGCCTCTGCCAGATCGCTGATCCGGTTGGCCAGCGCCATGGCGCCGGCAAAGTCCCGGGTGTTGATCTGTCGCTGCAGGCATGGCGTGGTACCACGCTGTACCAGTTCCCAGTCTGGCAATTCAGCCAGATACTGTTCCAGCTCGGTACCAGTGAGCGGGTTGTCGCCTTTGCGACAAGGCACGCAATCCTGGGATGCCAGTTTCGTCATTGTCGCCTCCACACAGTCGTTTTCGCACACAGGCAATTTGCCGTCGTGTCCACTCGGACAATCAGGACGAAGCCCTGTTCCGGGCGCTGTTCTGAGCGCTGATTCGCGCCTGTTCCCGTGCGCGCTGTCGACACCGGCGCTGGACCGCCCTTCCGAGGCGTTCCGTCAGCAATATGAACAGCCAGCCGCCGTACAGCCAGGCATCGAGATGGCTTGCACCGGCCTGCCAGGCCAGGTGCAGCCAGGCCAGCATGGCCGACGGCCAAACCAGCAAGTGCAGCTGTTTCCAGCGTCGACCCAGACGGCGTTGCCAGCCGTTGGTGGAGGTCACTGCCAGCAGCGACAGAATCAGCAGCGCCGGTGCTCCAACGCTGATGTAGGGCCGATGCAGCAGGTCGTCCCAAAGTGCCGCCGCCACTGCCTGCCACTGCAGGCCGCTGAGCAGCAGCAGATACGCCAGCACATGCAAAGCCAGATAGGTAAAGGCAATCAGACCCAGTGCTCGTCTGGGCCTGATCCATTGCGGGCGGTGCATCAGCCGCGCAACCGCCGACAACGTCAGCGTCAGCAGCAAAAGCCGCAGTGCCCAATGCCCGAAAGCCTGCACCAGTGCCTCGGCCGGGTCCGTGCCCAGCGCACTGCCCGGCAACAGCAGCTCCCTGCCGATCTGCACCACCAGCCAGCCCAGTGGCAACAGGGCCAGGGCGATCAGCAGGCGCGCGCCCACAATCAGTAGTACCGGCTCAGGTCCATACCGCGATACAGATCGGCAACCGCATCGGCATAGCCGTTGAACATGCGGGTCGGAATGCGATTGCTGCCGAACAGCGACCCGGGCAGGCGGCGCTCGGTACGCTGGCTCCAGCGTGGATGGTCCACGTTCGGGTTCACATTGGCGTAGAAGCCATATTCCTGCGGCGCTGACTTGTGCCAGGTGGTCTGCGGCTCCTGTTCAGTAAAGCGAATGCGAACGATGGACTTGATGCTCTTGAAGCCGTACTTCCAGGGCACCACCAGACGCAGCGGCGCACCATTCTGGTTGGGAAGTACCTTGCCATACATGCCCACCGCCAGAATGGTCAGCGGATGCATGGCCTCATCAAGCCGCAGGCCTTCAACATAGGGGTACTCAATGCTGCTGAATCGAGACCGCTGGCCCGGCATCTCTGCGGGCCGATACAGCGTAGTGAACTCGACATAGCGCGCCGAACCCTGTGGCTCAAAGCGCGCCAGCAGGTCAGCCAGCGGAAAGCCCAGCCACGGGATCACCATTGACCAGGCCTCCACACAGCGCAACCGATAAATGCGTTCTTCCAACGCATGTGGCGCCAGTATGTCTTCCAGGTCGTAGGTGCCCGGCCGGTTGACCAACCCGTCGATCTGCACCGACCAGGGGTCCGTGGTCAGCTGCTGGGCATGACGCTTCGGATCCGACTTGTCCGTACCAAACTCATAGAAGTTGTTGTAACTGGTGGCATGGTGTTCCGGCGTAATGTCTTCATCAATGGGTGTGCCCGGCTCATGAGCACCCACCTGATCCTGCAGCCAGGCCGGCGCCGCCCAGCCCAGCGCGGGCATCATGGCGCCAACACCCAGCAGTGCACCGGTGCGCATGCCGCTGTGCATGAAAGCGCGTCGGCTGAGGTAGACGGACTCCGGCGTAATTTCCGACGGCAGTACCGGATCTCCGGGGATCTTGGTCTGTCTTGTTGTCTTTGGCATGGCAGCTGGACCCTCCCCGCTTGCCTGAATTCGGCGGCAAGGCTTTAGACTGCTGGCATCTGCCAAGTTCGCCTGACGACAGACGACTCACGATCAAGTTTTAACAGGCCGTTGAAAAGCGGCCTGTTAGG
>SKXG01000238.1 GCA_007128525.1 Pseudomonadales bacterium
GTCGCCCCACTGCGCGCCTTCGGAAGTGTCCAGCATGTCCGGCAGGAACAGCCACAGGGCCGCCGCCACAATCGCAACGCCGATGATCGCCAGCAGGGTGTTCTGTTTGTTCATGGGGCCCATCTCATAGCCTGTGTCGTCTTACCCTGTATGGTGTCAACTCACGTTGCGCCCGATCCGGAGCAGCGGAAAAAAGTGGGAGCGAATGCCAATGTCTGACCACTACCGGACCCACATGTTCCAGAATCCCGGGCCACAAGACGCGTCAGACAAGGTGCTGTAAGGTCCAGCAGCGATGTATGTTCGGGCGGCGGGCGAAATCCCGGTCGAGCAATGCCGTCAGCTCGGGCGAGACGCGGGCAAAGCCCGCCAATGAATGCTCGTCGAGCCGAAACCGGCGAAAGTTATTGGAGAACAGCAGAACCCCGTCCGGAGACAGGCGGTCCATCGCCAGCGCCAGCAACGTCACGTGGTCACGCTGTACGTCGAAATCGTCGGCCCGCTTGGAGTTCGAAAACGTCGGCGGGTCGCACAGGATCAGGTCGTACTGCGCGCGGTCCGTGCGGAGAAAGTCTAGCACGTCATTTCTGACAAGCCGGTGACGCTGTTCACTGATGCCGTTCAGGGCCAGGTTGCGGGATGCCCAACGCAGATAGTTGGCCGACAGATCCACGCTGACCGACTGGCGCGCCCCGCCCAGTGCGGCATGCACGGTGGCCGCAGCGGTATAGCAGAACAGGTTCAGAAACCGGCGCCCAGACGCTTCGCCGGCGATCCAGCGGCGCACCGGCCGGTGATCGAGAAACAGGCCGGTGTCGAGATAATCGAACAGGTTGATCAGCAACCTCGCTTCGCCCTCGCGCACTTCGAGAAAGGCGTCGGTGTCGGCCTGCCGGCCGTACTTGCCGCCACCCTTGCCGCGCTGACGGACTTTGACCGCGACATGATCGGCATCCAGCGCAAAGTTGTGCCGGACCGCGGACACCAGCTCGTTGAGGCGCTCCGCAGCCAGCGCCTGGGGAATCTGCGCCGGCGCCTGATACTCCTGAATGTGGGCAAAGGTACCCGGCGGCGCTACGGTCTGATAGAGGTCTACGGCGGCGGCGTACTCCGGAATGTCGGCATCGTAAACGCGATAGCAGCTGATGCCCTGCTGCGTGCGCCAGCTGCGCAGGCGCTGCTCGTTCTTGCGCAGCCGGTTGACCACCATGCGCGCGCCTTCGCTCAACGCGGCAGGGGCATCGGCGCCACTGCCAGACTTTCGGGTGACGGCGGCATCGAGCCGGTCGATCCGCAGCAGCACGCACGGCAGATTGCCGTTGAAGAACTCATACACCCGGCTGGCCCGCAAACCGGTTGCCAGGGCCATGGCCTTGTCGCCGCACAGCAGCACGGCACGCCAGCCGCCCAGCGCGCGCGGCAATGCCTGCCCCAACTGCTGATACAGGTCCAGCCCGGTGGCGAGGCGCTCATCATACGGCGGATTGCAGACCACCAGGCCGCTGCTGCACGCATGCGGCGTCAGCTCGGCCACAGGTGCTTGCTGCCAATCGATAGCAAAGGCAACACCTGCATCCTCGGCATTGGCCCGCGCCTGCGCGATTGCCTGTGGATCTATGTCCGAACCGCGAAAACAGCTGCGCAGCGCTGCCAGCCCGGACTGACGGCGCACCTCAGCCGCGCTGCACAGTGCTGACCAGCAGCTTTGATCAAAACCCAGCCAGCGGGTCGGGCCGGACAGGCGTGCCAGCCCCGGCGCCACATCCGCCGCCATCAGTGCCGCTTCAATCACCAGCGTGCCACTGCCGCACATCGGGTCGACCAGACCACCGCCGTCCTGATAGCAGCGCAGCCAGTCGCCCCGCATCAGCATGGCGGCCGCCAGATTCTCTTTCAGCGGCGCCGCACCCTGCTGTGTACGCCAACCGCGGCGATGTAGCGGCCCATTGCCCAGATCAATAGCCAGATGCGCCTCCGAACCCTGCACAACCAGGTTGAGGCGCACATCCGGATCCTGCAGGTCGACATCGGGGCGCTGCACCTGCGCGTCCCTATATTGATCGACGATGGCGTCCTTGATGCGCTGCGCGGCGTAGCGCGCGTGCCGGACCACGGTGCCGCTGACATGCGCATCCACCGCTATGCGTGCACCTTCGGGCAGGTGCTGCGACCAGTCGATCGCCATGGCCGCGTTATAAAGGTCGTCAGTCGAGCTGCAGCGGAATTGCGTCAGGGGCCAGAGCACCCGGCTGGCCAGGCGCGACCAGAGCAGAACCTGATAGACCTGTTCGCGAGCCGAATCGGACCCGGTCAAGTCCATGGGCACATTGACGCCAGCCCGTGCGGCCCGTCCACCAGGCAGACCCAGGTCGGCCAACTCATCCACCAACAGGTATTCCAGGCCGCGTGCGCAGGGTACGAACCAGTCCATTGACTCAGGGACGGAATCAGGGCTATCTGTGCGCAAACTGGACGGCATAAGGTGCTTTGGCATGTGGTGGTTCCTGGCTGGCGCGGTACTTTTTTTTGGCGCACATCTGTTGCCTGCGCATACAACGTGGCGCGGCGCCCTGGTCCAGCGGTTGGGCGCTCTGCCCTATCAGGGCGTGTTCAGCCTTGTTGCCGGCATCGGCCTGGTGCTCATCGTGCTCGGCTACCGGCAATGGGAACCGGGCACCTACTGGGCGACACCGGCCTGGGGCTACCCAATCAACACGGGGCTGATGATCCTGGCCGCCGTACTGATGGCTGCGGCCTATGTGCCGGGCAATCTGAAACGCGTCTTTCGCCATCCAATGCTGGCGGCCGTTCTGTTGTGGTCGGCCGCCCATCTGCTGGTGACTGGCCACGAAGCCGGCTTGGCGCTGTTCGGCCTGTTTGGTGCCTATGCCCTGTTCGGCATCTGGTCGGCCAATCAACGCGGCGCAGTCTACCAGAGCCGCAGCCGGCCCTGGTGGAACGATCTGCTGGTCCTGTTAGTTGGCCTGCTGGTGTATGGCCTGTCGGTGTGGCTCCATGCCTGGCTTGGACGCCCCATTCCTGGTCTATCATAAGTAAGTGATTGCTAATGCGTTGGTAATTGTGGGCCTTGAAGCTCAGGCGTAGCATCCAAAGATACCTAGGTAGCGCGTGGCCGATTCGGACAATGAGACAATGAATGTTAATCGCTCCTCGGGCCAGGGCACATTACAGCCGGACGATTCGCAGCCAGGCGATCTGCAACCGGGCGATGCCAATCACCAGAGCCAACAACAACTGCATGATGTTCTGAGCCTGGCACTGGCGCTTACTGGCGGCGTTGTTGCATTGGCCGTACAGATTCAAAATGCGGTCCTGACACTGCGCGCCTTGCGCCAGGCAGACGCACCGCCTGCAGCTGTGAACGCCGACCGCTGGGCGCCGCTGGTCAACATCCTGCACAGTCACAGCACAGCCTTCCTGCTGAATAACCTGCATGACAGCGGCCTGAGTACCACCGTGCTGTCGGAACTGCCACTGGCGTTGACGCACTGCGCAGCGGCGCCAGTCATCACGGACCAGGGACTGCTGGCCGGCTGGCTGGTGGTTGCCGGCAACGATGACATGGCGCTGGATCAGGCCCACCTTGTCCGATTGGAACAGCTTGCCCGGATCGCAGCACCCGCTCTGCAGCCGGCAGCGCTGCGCGACCAGCTGCTGTTGGCTGAAGTTGAAGGCCACATGCCGATTGACGGCAAACTGCTCAGCGCGGCCAGCTATCTGGGACGGATCGGCGCCTGGTGGGTCGATCTGGCCAGCAACGAACTGTACTGGTCCAAGGTCGTCCGGGAGATTCACGACGTCGATGACACAGGCATCCTGACGCCCGATCAGGGCATCAGCTTCTACGCGAGCGAACATCAGATGATTATCCGTCAGGCCTTCCAAGCCTGTGCGGAAGATGGCATCCCGTTCGACCTGGAGTTGGAACTGATCACCGCTAAACAACGCCGGATCTGGGTGCGCGCGATTGGCCAGCCCATCAGGGACAACTCCGGCAAGATCGTGCGCGTGCAGGGCGCCTTCCAGGACATCGATCGTTTCAAACGCACCCAGCAGTCGCTGAGCGAGATGCAAGACCGTCTGGACCGGACGCTGGAAACCATCAGTGACGGCTTCACGAAGCTGGACCGGGAATGGCGCATGACCTACGTCAATCGCGCCATGGAGCGCATGCTGCGCCGTCCGCGGGAGGCCCTGCTCAACCGTACTGTCTGGGAAGCCGTCCCCACTGCCAAGGGCGGTGCTTTTGAAAAGGCCGCACGCAAGGCGCTTGACGAACAAACCCGCCAGACCCTGGAGTTCATTGGTGACTCCACGGGCATCTGGATGCAGGCCAGCA
>SKXG01000143.1 GCA_007128525.1 Pseudomonadales bacterium
ATCCAGCGCCACGGCATCACCGCGTTCAAAACTGATCTCAATATAGGCTGGTTGGTCCGGGGCCTCTTCAGGTGCACGCGTCCAGCGCCACATGTCTTCTTCGGCTTCCTGCCAGGGGTCTTCGAGCTGATCCCCCTCATAGGAAATGTGCAGCAGGTTGGCATCCATCGAATACGGTGACTTGCTGCCGCGCTTGTAATCGACCGGAATCTGATGCTTTTCGCAGAAGTCCATCAGCGCCTCGCGAGAATTCAGGTCCCACTCACGCCATGGCGCAATCACCTGTATGGCCGGGTTCAGCGCATAGGCGCCAAGCTCGAAGCGCACCTGGTCATTGCCTTTGCCGGTGGCGCCGTGAGCAACAGCGCCAGCACCCGTCTGCTCGGCAATTTCCACCAGCCGCTTGGCGATCAGTGGCCGCGCAATGCTGGTGCCGAGCATGTACTCGCCTTCATACAGCGTATTGGCCCGGAACATCGGAAACACGTAGTCCCGCACAAACTCTTCGCGCAGGTCCTCGATGAAGATCTCTTTCACCCCCATCTGCTTTGCCTTTTCACGCGCCGGCTCAACTTCCTCACCCTGGCCGATATCAGCGGTGAAGGTCACCACTTCAGCCTGATAGGTTTCCTGCAGCCAACGGCAGATGACAGAGGTGTCGAGACCTCCGGAGTATGCCAAGACAATCTTTTGCGACACTGACGGGCTCCCTCGGGGAAAAGGGCGTCAGTTTACCTGTATGGCGCGAGGATGAGAAAGGTCAGCCAGCTGCCGGGCATCGGCACCGAGCAAACGAACCTGGGTACGCCGGTTCTGCTGTCGTCCGCGTGCATCATCATTGCTGGCCACCGGACGGCGGTCGGCATGGTAGTGGACCTCGATCCATTCACCGTTGATGCCGGCCGCGGCAAGATAGTCGGCGACCGCCTGGGCCCGGCGCCGGGACAGACCCTCATTGTGATCCCGTGTGCCGGTGCTGTCGGTGTGGCCGGCAATTTCGATGCGCCGCACCCAGGGTTCAGACTCGGCCAGCTCTTCCCTCAGCAGGCGCACCACCTCATCCAGCCGGGCCTGGCTGTCGGGTAGCAGACGAGCACTGTCGACATCAAACCAGACCTTGGACTCGGCCCGTTGCTTAAGCGCCGCCAGTCGGCTCTGCCGGATGTAGGCAGCCTGCTGCGCACCACAGTCGGCCAGTTTGGCGTAGACACTGCGGAAATGCAGCGGCGACAGCGCCACCACCACACGCGTCGGCAACAACTGGGTCAGCGTCTGATCGAACAGCAGCTGCCGCCCTTCCCGCAATTGCAGCAGCATCTGCAGAACGACCGCACCATCCAGATGCAGGTCGCCATTGTCCGCGCCCACCACCTGCGCCAGACGGCTTTCTTCCGGATACGCCGGATGCCAGTCCGGGGCCCTGCTGCGCAGATCAATGGTCTCACCATTGAAGTGTGGTCTGAGTGCAAGCAGCTCGAAGACTGGCGGTGCATCGCCCTGACGCAGAAAACGCGCCTCGCCGTATCCGGAGATTGTCTGGCGGAGGACGCAGAACTCACCGGTCAGCTCAAACTGCCAGTCGCCATTGAGGAGTTCAGCGCCAAAGGCGGATGCCGGTATCGACGACTCACCAGCCTGCAGCCATCCCGGCACCATGCAGGCAATCAGCACGGGCGCCAGCAAACGCAGGCTTGGCTTCCAGCACCATTTGGAGCAGGTCGTCATCAGACAATCCAGACAGCTCAGATACCCAGCGTATCGGCTGCTGGGCGGCAGACTTTAGGCAGATCGCGGTGTCGGCCAGACCGCCTGCGATCCCCCTGTGGGCTTGTGCTAAGGTAGCCGGCTTATCTGGCTGGAGTGGTTTTGTGTCCCTGAGCTTTCCCTTGGCGAGCCGCTTTCGCGGCTATTTGCCTGTCGTCATCGACATTGAGACAGGCGGCTTCAACGCCAGCGAACATGCCATGCTGGAATTCGCAGCGGTATTACTGGACTACGATGGTGCCCACCTGACCCCGGCTCGGACGCTGCACTACCACATCGAGCCTGCGGAAGGCACCGTGATCGACCCGGCTGCCATCAAGTTCAACGGCATTGACCCATACAACCCGTTGCGCGGTGCGATTCCCGAAGGCGAGGCGCTCAGGGATTTCTATCGCGAGATCCGCCATACGATGCGCATGGAGTCCTGCACCCGGGCTGTGGTGGTGGCGCACAACGCCGCTTTCGACCATGGCTTTCTAAGCGCCGCCACGGCGCGGCAACAGATCAAGCGCAGCCCTTTTCATCCATTTTCATCCATCGATACGGCGAGTCTCAGCGCCTTGGCTTTTGGTCACAATGTCCTTAGCCGCGCATGCGAACTGGCCGGCATCGAATTCGACGCCGGCCAAGCTCATACAGCCATCTATGATGCTGAGCAAACGGCCAGGCTGTTTTGCGAAATCGTCAATCGCTGGCAGCGACTGGGCGGCTGGCCTTTGCCCGAATCAGATGCCGATGCCGACAACAGGGCCGACAAGACGGCCTATTAGTCAGCCGCTTCTGCCGCGTCCTTGATCAGCGACTGCAGCTCACCGGACTGGTACATCTCGGTGACGATGTCACAGCCACCCACCAGCTCACCATTGACCCAGAGTTGCGGGAAGGTTGGCCAGTTGCCGACATTGGGCAGTTCCGCCCGGATTTCCGGATGGCTGAGCACATCGACATAGGCAAAGGGCTCGCCACAGGCCATCAAAGCCTGCACGGTCTGGGCCGAGAAGCCGCACTGCGGCGCTTCGGGGCTGCCCTTCATATAGATGATGATCTTGTTCTCGGCGATCTGTTGCTTGATGCTTTCCTGGGTATCCACCGTGCGTTACCTCTTCGTTGGCTCTGGTGCTCAGATGGCCGACATTGTACGCGCACCAGGCGCTCACCAAAACCGAAGACAGGAGTTACGACCCCTTCATGGCCGAAGAAATGGCGGACTTTGACCGACTGATTGACCGACGCGACACGTCCAGCAGCAAGTGGGACAAGTACGCCGGCACGGACATACTGCCGATGTGGGTGGCAGACACCGACTTTCTGGTGCCGGACTTCATCCTCAATGCCATCCGGGCGCGTCTCGACCACGGCATCCTGGGCTACACCATCACGCCCCCGGCATTGACCGAGGCGGTGCTGGACTGGCTCCGGCACCAGTTTGACTGGCAGGTGCCGGCAGAGTGGCTGGTCTGGCTGCCAGGCGTCGTCCCAGGCCTGAACCTGGCCACCCGGGCCAGTGGCCAGCCCGGCGACGCCCTGCTGTTGAACACGCCCATCTACTATCCGTTTTTGGCGCTGGCGGCCAATGCCGGGCAGACCATGCTGGATTCCCCGCTGCACGACAGTCAGGGCCGCTGGGAGTTTGATCTGGACCATATGGGCGCTCTGGTTGACGGCTTTCACGGCCGTACCGGGGTCTACATGCTGTGCAATCCGCAGAATCCCACGGGCCGAATCTATATCGAAGACGAGCTGCTGGCCCTGGGGCAGTTCTGCTGCGACCGCGACCTGGTGTTGTGCAGTGATGAGATTCACTGCAGCCTGTTGCTCGACAGCCCGCAGCCGCACATACCGATTGCGGCGCTGGATCCGGCCTTCGCCCGCCGCAGCATCACCCTGTTGGCGCCCAACAAGACCTACAACATTCCTGGCGAAAGCTGCGGCGTGGCCATTATCCCTGACGCTGGTCTGCGGCAGCGCTTTATCGGTGCACGGAACGGCCTGGTGCCGCACCCGACCGTTCTGGCACTGGCGGCCGCCACTGCCGCCTATCAGGACCGCAGCACCTGGGTCGCACAGTTGAACCAATATCTGGCTGCCAACCGCGATCTGGTGGCGCAACGACTCAACGCATTACCCGGTGTGCGTGTCAATCAGGTGGAAGCCACTTACCTGAGCTGGATCGACATTCGTCCGCTGGCGCTGTCTGCGCCGCTGGCCCACTTCGAGCGGTATGGGCTGGGTTTATCCGATGGCGCACAGTTTGGTCTGCCAGGATACGTGCGGCTGAACTTCGGCTGCCCACGCGCGCGGCTGATCGAAGGCCTCCAGCGGTTCGAGAGTGCTGTCAGAGCCCTGTGAACCCGCTTTGCAATCCAAGTTGATATACGTCAAACCCGGCGCGCGGATTCAGTTGATATGCCTCTGGGCCTCGACTAATATCCATTCCTTGTCTGGGCAGCGGGTGCTGCCTTTTCGCGTTTTAGGGGGACCATACCGGCGCCATCGTCGCACCGGGAGACCCGCCATGAACGCCAACTCGAGGATAGCAGGGACGACTGTCGACCATGACTGCGCCTGAACGGAAGCC
>SKXG01000075.1 GCA_007128525.1 Pseudomonadales bacterium
CTGCACGCCTACGACTACCCGGGTGTCGACGAAAGCCTGACCCGCCACTGGGTCGGCCATGGCGCGCGCGTGCTGCTGCAGCAGGCGCTGACCCACCATGCTGCTGCCGAGCGCGCACAGGATGAGGCCTACGTCGACGCCATGCTCGCACGCTTTCTCGACTATTACGGCCGCCACCTGGTGGATCTGGGCGGGCCCTACGCTGGCGTCGTCGACACCCTGATCGAACTGCAGAACCGCGGCGCCCGGCTGGCCGTGGTCACCAACAAGCTCGAGGGGCTCAGTGGCGACATCCTGCAGGCGCTCGATATGAGCCGCTATTTCGATCTGCTGATCGGCGGCGACAGCCTGCCGACCCGCAAGCCCGATCCAGCACCGGCATTGCATGCCTGCCAGATGCTCAAAACGCCCGTCAGCGATGCCCTGTTCGTCGGCGACTCCATCACGGACGTCAGCACTGCACGTGCTGCCGGCTGCCCGGTGGTCTGTGTGCGTGATGGCTACAACCACGGCACGCCGGCTGACCAGCTCGGCGCCGACGCGGTTGTCGACACATTGCGTGAGCTGTTGTAATGCCCGCCGCGCCCGCCATGCCCGGAACCGATTCATGACCGCCGACGCGCCCGTCACCGCCGACAAACTCACCGACGATCAGCTCAAGGCGCTGGCTGCCGAGGGCTACAATCGAGTGCCCATTGTCGAAGAGTTTCTGGCCGATCTCGATACGCCACTGTCGGTGTACTTAAAGCTGGCCAGCGGCCCCTATTCCTATCTGCTGGAATCCGCCCACGGCGGTGAGAAGTGGGGGCGTTATTCGATTATCGGCCTGCCGTGTCGAACCCACCTGCGCGTAAACGGCCACCAAATTGAAGTGCGCACCGACGGCGCCGTGGTGGAAGCACTCGAGGCCGAAGACCCGCTCGCCTATGTCGAAGACTATATGGCGCAGTTCAATGTCGCACCCCTTGACGGACTGCCGCGTTTCTACGGCGGGCTGGTCGGTTACTTCGGATACGACTGTGTCCGCTATGTGGAAAAGCGCCTGGCCGACAGCGCACCGCCGGACCCGGTCGGCACACCGGATCTGCTGCTGATGTTGTCCGAGGACCTGGTGGTCTTTGACAACCTCAAAGGACGTATGCAGCTGATCAGTCTGGTCGACCCGAACGCGCCCGGCGCGCTGGAACAGGGTCGGGCGCGGCTGCGCGACATTGGTGGCCGGCTCAGCGCGCCGGTGCCGCACATTCCGGAGAGCAGCGCCAACCAGCAAATCGAAGAGAGCGATTTCGTTTCCGAGTTCGGCCGCGATGCCTTTATGGCGAGCGTCGAGAAGATCAAGGACTACATTCTCGATGGCGATGTCATGCAGGTGGTGCTGGCGCAGCGCATGTCGATTCCGTTCTCCGCCGCGCCGATCAACCTGTACCGGGCGCTGCGCGGGCTGAACCCATCGCCCTATATGTATTTTATGGATCTGGATGATTTC
Organism: Pseudomonadales bacterium; assembly: GCA_007128525.1. Taxonomy (GTDB): domain Bacteria; phylum Pseudomonadota; class Gammaproteobacteria; order Pseudomonadales; family Azotimanducaceae; genus SKXG01. The sequence goes on from SKXG01000075.1 coordinate 1,487, forward strand.
CAGATCGTCAGCTCATCGCCGGAAATCCTGGCGCGCGTTGAAGACGGCGTGATCGTCAACCGACCACTGGCAGGCACCCGGCGCCGCGGCTATACCGAAGAAGAAGACAAGGCACTCGAAGCCGAACTGCTAGCCGACCCGAAAGAGATCGCCGAACACCTGATGCTGATCGACCTCGGGCGCAACGATGTCGGCCGGGTTTCCGAAACCGGTTCTGTTGAAGTGACCGAACGTTTCACCATTGAGCGCTACTCGCACGTCATGCACATCTCGAGCAACGTCGAAGGCCGACTGCAGGCCGGCCGCACGCCAATCGATGTGTTGCGCGCGACCCTGCCCGTGGGCACTTTGTCTGGCGCGCCCAAGATCCGGGCGATGGAGATCATCGACGAACTTGAGCCGGTCAAGCGCGGCATCTATGGCGGCGCCGTCGGCTATCTGGCCTGGAACGGCAATATGGATACGGCGATTGCCATTCGCACGGCCGTACTCAAGGACGGTAAGCTCTATATCGAAGCCGGCGGCGGCGTGGTCGCAGACTCGATCCCGCGCCTGGAGTGGAAAGAAAGCATGAACAAGGGCCGCGCGATGTTTCGCGCTGCCGCCCTGGCGGAGAACCGTTTCAAACCGCTGGACTGATCACCCGAGGAGGGGCCCATGTCCGCCAACGCCACACCCGCACATGCATCCCTGCTGTCCCGACTGCTGTTGATCCTTTGCCTGCTGACCCTGGTCGCGCTGATGCTGAGCGGACTGGGCAGCCGCTGGGACTGGTGGCACTTCTCAACCGGCTTTCAGATTCTGCGCTGGGGCACCTGGGCTGCGATCGGTCTGAGCGGTGTCACCCTGGCACTGCTGCTCTATGCCATCTTTCGGCGCCAGCGGCGCAACATTTTGGTGCTCGCGCACGCGCTGCCGATGGTGCTGATCCCGGCCGGCTACGTGTATTACCAGTATCAGGCCGTACAGCATGTGCCGCCGATACACGACATCACCACCGATCCGGACAGCCCGCCCGCCTTCCACGCGCTGCCCGGCGTGCCGGAACGCAGCCTGACCTACGACCGCGACAACGTCCTGCCACAACAGCAGCAGGCCTATCCGGACATCGTGCCGATGCTCTCCGATGATCCGCCGGACCGCGTTTTCGAGCGTGCGCTCGAGGCCGCCCGGGCGCTGGGCTGGGAGCTGGCCGAGGTGGACGGCGTCGAGCGCCGCTTCCAGGCCGTAGACACCACCTTCTGGTTTGGCTTTAAGGACGACATCGTTGTGCGCGTGCAACCGGCCGACGCCGAAGGCACCGCCTCGCGGCTCGATGTGCGTTCGGCCTCGCGCGTTGGGCGCAGCGATGTCGGCGCCAATGCCGAACGTATCCGCCGCTTCATGGATGAATTCGGCCGCCACTGAGGCCCATCATGCTGCGCCTGTTCCTGGCCCTGGTTTTCGCCTACGCCGTGATCGTATTGCTGATGTTTCTGGGCCAGAACCGGCTGCTGTTCATTCCGGGCCTGCCCGGCCGCGATCTGGTGGCTACGCCCGAACGCCTTGGTCTTGACTATGACGACTTGGCAATCGAGACCGCCGACGGCGAGCACCTGCATGCCTGGTATCTGCCCGGCCAGGACAACGCCGACCTCATCGTGGTGATCTTTCACGGCAACGCCGGCAACATCTCGCACCGGCTCGATACGCTGCGAATCTGGCATGAACTGGGCCTGAGCACGCTGATCTTCGATTACCGCGGTTACGGCCGCAGCACCGGCCGACCCTCGGAAGCCGGCACCTACCGGGACGCCGAAGCGGTATGGGCGCAGGTGCTCGGCCTCGGCTACGCGCCTGAGCAGACGATTCTGTTCGGACGCTCTCTGGGCGGCGCCGTCGCCGTCTGGCTGACCAAAAACTTGGAGCAAACCAGGCAGCGCCCCGGCGGCCTGATTATCGAATCGAGCTTTACGTCCGCGCCGGATCTGGCCGCTGAACTCTATCCCTGGCTGCCGGTGCGCTGGCTGGCGCGCATACGCTATCCATCGGAAGAACGCCTTAGCGAGATCCGCACACCGGTGCTGGTCGTGCACAGCCCGACTGATGAAATTATTCCGTTTCACCATGGCGAGGCGTTGTATCGCGCCGCGGCCGGACGCAGCGCGCTGCTCGAACTCGACGGCGATCACAACACTGGCTTTCTGGCCAGCGGCCGCCGCTATACCGATGGGCTGCGACAATTTCTGGAGACATTGCCTTGAGAGCTCGCCTTAGCTGGATAGTTGGTAATCGTCTGCATAAGTCTCGGGCCCGGCTAACTCTGGCAGCGGCACTGACACCGGCGCTGGCTTTCATGCTGACGTTAGCGCCGTCGGCCGCTGCAGCGGAGGCAGCCAAGGATTCCACGACAGCGTTGCCCGCCGTCTACCGGGAATCGCTGCAACGCGCCGGCGTGCCACTTGAGCGAACGGCGGTGGTCATCAAAGCCCTGCCATCGGCCGGACCTGCCGCCGGCGACGCGGTAAACCTTGCCCACAACGTCAACCGACCAATGCACCCGGCTTCGACCATCAAACTGGTGCCGAGTTATGCCGCGCTGCACTTGCTCGGCCCCGACTACCGCTGGCGCACTCAGGTGCTGACCACCGGCCGTATTGAGGATGGCGTGCTGCGCGGCGACCTGATCCTCGAAGGCAGCGGCGACCCGACCCTGGTCGTCGAACGGCTCTGGCTGATGCTGCAACGCCTGCATGGCCTGGGTATTACACGCATCGACGGCGACATCATTCTGGACCGCCGCCGCTTCGCCCAGCCCGTGGCGACACCGGCCGATTTCGACGGTGCCGGCGAACGGCCCTACAA